>NZ_DJTK01000058.1:65880-79299 GCF_002438225.1 Pseudomonas sp. UBA6310
ATCCAATTGTGCCTACCAAACAAAAACCCGTACTGCACGGGGCTTAGAAGGCGATCCGAAAGGATCGCCTTTTTTGTTTGCGTGGATTTTGTCTTCGCTCGATGTTGCCTTCGCTGGCAGAGAGCCTCGCAGATGACTCCGGCGGGATCGGTCTGCATGGCTTCTACCTGTAATGGGGCGCTCATGAGTGCATGGTTTCCGCCCATGACGCTGATCGTCCCTCCATCCTCGGTGTTCACGTTTTCTTCACCTGAGCCTGCTACGCTCCGCTGCCTCTTTGGGGAGTAACCTGCCTGTGCGTGATGCGCGGGCGCGCTGGTCAACATACTCGGCAGTAAGCCGTGGTCAGCGCATCCAGCCGGATTGGTGAGACCAACGACATTGCTGCGCTCAGCTGGGCGCGCGGCGTGTCGTGGACTCATGCCCGGCTGGAGCTGCACCTTGAACACCCTCTCGCTGATTTCCCTTTCCTTCGCCATGTCCACCGACGCCTTCGCTGCGGCGGTAGGCAAGGGCTCGAGCCTGCACAAGCCATCTCTCGCCGAAGCGCTCCGTACCGGTCTGATCTTCGGTGTCATCGAGGCCCTCACGCCCGTCGTCGGTTGGCTCATCGGGCAGGCTGCCAGCAGCTACGTGACCGAATGGGATCACTGGATCGCCTTCGGCCTCCTGTTGCTGCTCGGCCTGCACATGATCTACGCCGGCTTGAAACCGGAAGCGGTCGCGCCCGAGGGAAGGGCCACGCAGCATTCGTTCTGGATTCTCGCCGCGACGGCGGTCGCTACCAGCATCGATGCGCTGGCCGTAGGCGTGGGGCTGGCGTTCGTGGATGTGAACATCGCCGTCGCGGCGCTGGCAATCGGCTTGGCGACCATGACGATGGTGACGTTGGGAACGCTGCTGGGTCGGGTGCTGGGCGCGATGGTGGGGCGGCGCGCGGAAATTGCCGGCGGGATCGTTCTGATCCTGGTTGGCGGCACCCTTCTTTACGAGCATTTGGGTGGCGCGTGAGGTGCGCCACGCCTGTTTCCGCGACAGGACATTCCGAACTCATACGTAATCGATACGTCGTAGTTGTGCATTTCGCGGTCCGCCGCGAGTTCCGAAGAGCCGTTGGAGTTACGTGTGCAGAAGAAGATCAAACCGAAACCCCTGATGATCGCGGCCACGCCGTTGCTATGTTGTGGCGTGGCATTCGCGGCAGTGGGGATGGGCGGCGGAGGCGACACTTTTCTGTACATGGCGCCGGCGTTTCTCGTGCCGGGTTTCCTGCTGCTGGCATTCTCCATGCGCAGGCGTTAGTGCCGTCCTGAGCGGGCCAAGACTCCACCCAGGCGACTGATTTCGGAACCCGCAGCCGGCGGCGGCCTCAAATGGGTACAGGTCTATTCCAGGCCGGGTGAGGAGGTCGCTATGGGTACGGAATCGAACGATGGGAAAGGGCATCAGGACCTCGGTGAGGGGTCGCTGATCAACGATCCCGGCAACGAGGACCCCGGTTCGATCATCGAGGACGCGCCGGTGCCGCTGAAAAACGATCCCGATGCAAAACCGCCGATGCAGAAACAGGTCGAGCCGCCCTATGACCTGCCCAAAGCGCACATCGGCGGTGAAGGCCGGGAGGCGGATAGCTGATCCGGGCAATCGGCGGTCCTGGCATGCGCCCGGGAGCGAATTTCACCGGCGGGTGTCTGACGCAGTGTCCTCTCTTGGTTAACTGAAGGAGTCACTTATGAAGCATTGGATGTTTGCCGCGTTCTGTGTGCTGGGCCTCGCCGGCTGTGCCAGCGATTACGTGATCAGTACCAATGACGGTCAGATGATCACCGCCCACGGCGAGCCGAAGCTGGACGAAGACAGCGGCCTCTACGAGTACGAAGACGCTGACGGCCGTACCCAGCAGATTCCGCTGACGCAGGTGAAACAGGTGATGGAGCGCTGAGTTTCCTGCAACCGAGAAGCCCCGCCGATGCGGGGCTTTTTTATGGCCACGCTGCGGCCAGAATTCCGTTGTCGCCTGGCGTGGTCCTTGCAAAAGACCCTGAAAGCTCCGGGTATGCGCCATTTCTCTGGCGACGCCCTGCACGGCAAAAGGAACCCAGCATGAGCATCATCTCCGGCGGCGTGGCGGGCTACTACTCGGCGAATGCGTCTTCGCTGTATGGCCAGAAGACCACGGCGACAAGCGCTCTGGAGGCCTCGACGGCAAGCCTTGCGAACACGGCCGCGTCTACGACCTCCGGGCATTCGTCGACCGTTACGCTCTCCAGTGCGGCCCAGCAATCCAATGCGCTGAGCAACTACTACGCGCAGTTCTTTCCCAGTCGAACCGGAATGACTTCGGATGCGTTGGTGCGCAGCGTCATCAGTCCGGGCTCCGTTTCCAGCTCGCAGGGCAAGACATTGGCGGACGTCGCTACCGATGCGCGCAGTCGCATGGACGCCAACTACGCGACGATGAAGGCCAGTGGCACGCCTTACGATGCGAACAGTCCGGGCAATGTCGACACCATTTCGCTGATGGGCAACCTCGATCGTCGCTCGCTGTATTCGGTCAGCGAGAACGTCGGAGGGCTGTTCTCCGAGCAGGAGCAAAAAGCCGCGAGTTCCCTGATGAAGCAGCAGCTGTCGCTGGCGATGGGTGAGTTCGTCGGCCCGGCGGGCAGCCAGGCCCAGTTCGTCGATCCATACGCCGGGGACGAAACGGCGCGCAATCTCGCGGGCGCGAAATTCCTCGCTGCGGTGAGTAGCGACGAGAAGTCTTCGGCCGCCTGGAATCAGGAGAAGGCGCCCATCGAAACGGCCCTTCGCACGGCCGCGCTCAAGGAGCAGGTCTCGAAACCTCTGCCGAACCTGTTCGACCTGTTGTCCGCGAGCGGGAAGGAAAACGGAAGCACGTCCGGCGAAGGCGGGTTTCCCTCCTTGCAGGACATAAAGGCGACCAACAGCTCGCTGCTGGCGCGGGTTTGAGCGGGTTTGGCCGGTGCCTTACGCGCCTGCGAAACACGGTGGCAACGGCCCGCCAACCTTTGGTTGGGCAATTATCGAGCGTTTTGGCCGCTCTTAACCCTGGACATAACTGAACGGGTAACGGGCTATGGGCTATCGAGTGATAGGTGCTACGCGCGTTTGGTCTAGTGCTGTGCAGGACAGTGACGGCATCAAGGCGTTCGTCATGCTCAGAGGGCGTACCGCGGAACAGTCGGCGGCGTTTCAGGTGACCCGTACGAAGGATTTCGCCAGCCTCGTCGAGGCGGAGTGCGCGGCGGCCGCCATCATCGATCAGATTGCCGGCATCGAAGGGGGCGAGATCCACTTCTATTAGGTTCTCTTATTAGGTTCTGTCGGAATTTAGATCTGTCGATTGTCGACAATGGTTGCTGACGATACAGTATCGCTGCGGCATCCAGCCGCGGGCCGTATGCGGTCAATCCAGCAGCAGGGTTTCGTAGTTGAGCAATCTGAGTTTGTCCGAGGACGACGTGCGTCAAGCATTGGGCCTCACCCCCGCCGCACCGAAGAAACAGAAAAAAGAAAAATCGACTAATCCCTTCACCTACACCCTGGTCGAGTTGAGCGTGCGCAAGAACGGCGGGCCGCCGTTCCGCTTCGAGCATCGCTCGCGCTCGATCAGCCGGCTGACCGCTCAGTTGGAGGCCGAAAAGGCCGCCCGCGCCCAAGGGCTGGATGTCTGGGTGCTTCTGGACATCCGGCAGGAGTCGAAGTAGCCGGCTCGCCTGGCGATCATTCGCGCCAGGCGGTGGATCGTAGTTCCGGGAGGCCCGGCGAGGCCGGGCTCGTACGGTCACTCGATCGCTTTGGCTTGCTCTACGCCGGCGGATGTCAGCTTTACGGGCAAGTCCAGGGAATGGTCGTTCACCGCGCCGGGCAGGATGGTTCCTCCCTGAATCAATCCGCGTTCCTGCAAATCGGCTAGGCAGTCCACGACGGCCTGCTGGCCTCGATAGTTGTCCAGGACTTCCTTGCCGAGTCCTGCCGGATGAGCATGCAGCAGCCGGGTGAGTACTTCATTCCAGAGCGCTTGTTCGATGGCCATGAGAGCCTCCATCAGTCTGTGGGTGGGTGATGCCTCATGGATTCGGACAGCCGTTGCTGCGACGGTTTCATTGAATTCGACGTGCGGAGCGCGCTTTGCCAGCCGTTTCACCAGCTGCCGCTCAGCGGTCCATTGGCATTCCCTTGATCCGTGGTTCGTCCGGTTTCACTGGCGGGCGCGGGGGCGGTGGCGGCGGCCATGATCCTGGTGGCTTTCCCCAGTGACCGGGTGGCGGCGGGTAATAATCGTGCCGGTAGGGCACATGGCGCTGGTAGCTGCGGTAGCTCTCGGAAATGACGCCTTGCACCTCCGTAGCCGGCGCAGGTGTCGGGGCGACGATGACGATCGGCGGTTGCGCGGGCGCGGGTGCGGCGTCAGTCACCGGCGTGGGTGCCTTCGGCTCCGCCAGTTTGACCGGGTCGCCATCGCCGCTTGGCGGTGGTGGGGCGGTCAGCTCGCTGATGCTGTCCAGGTGTTGCCCGGGCGGGCAGGCCGTCTGGGTGAAGTTCACGTTGCCCTGCGCGTCGATGCATTTGAGCACGGTGGTGGCATGGATGACGCAGGGCAGATAGGCAAGAACCACAAGTATCCAAATGCGCATTGAGGTCTCCCGTGTGACGGGGTTTTGTCGGGTTTGTTACGCCGATGGTAAGGCAGTTTCGAAAAGGGAGGTTTGCTTGCGGATATTTTCCTCCCAATGCCGGCTGAACGCATGGATTTAGCTGTTTCTAGCCCTTTCGCTTGTCAGGCAGCGGCGTTTCTGAAAGCATCCGCCCTCCAAAACTTCCAGTGACTCCGGTCCGGTCTGGTTGGCCTTCGGGCTCCAGCCACTGTGAGGCGGGTACACCGCCGGATCGCTTACTGGCTCATCCCAACCCACGTGGCCTTTGGTAGGGGTCACCACTAGGAGAGGAGGCGCCATGCCCATCATCACTCTTCCCGACGGCAGTCAACGTTCGTTCGATCATCCGGTATCCGTTGCCGAGGTGGCTCAATCCATTGGGGCTGGCCTGGCCAAGGCCACCGTGGCGGGCAAGGTCGACGACCGTCTCGTCGACGCCAGCGATGTCATCGAACATGACGCGCGCCTGCAGATCATCACCCCGAAGGATCAGGAAGGCGTCGAGATCATCCGCCACTCCTGCGCGCATCTGATCGGTCATGCGGTCAAGCAACTCTATCCAACCGCCAAGATGGTGATCGGGCCGGTCATCGAAGACGGCTTCTATTACGACATCGCCTACGAGCGTCCCTTCACGCCCGATGACATGGCGGCGATCGAGCAGCGCATGCATCAGTTGATCGAGAAGGACTACGACGTCATCAAGAAGATGACGCCGCGTGCCGAGGTCATCGAAGTGTTCGAGTCCCGTGGCGAGGACTACAAGCTGCGCCTGGTCGAGGACATGCCGAACGAGAAGGCGATGGGGCTCTACTACCACGAAGAATACGTGGATATGTGCCGCGGTCCGCACGTGCCCAATACCCGCTTCCTCAAGGCGTTCAAGCTGACCAAGCTGTCGGGCGCCTACTGGCGCGGCGATGCGAAGAACGAGCAACTGCAGCGTATCTATGGCACCGCCTGGGCGGACAAGAAGCAGCTCGCCGCCTACATCCAGCGCATCGAAGAGGCCGAGAAGCGCGATCACCGCAAGATCGGCAAGCGCCTTGACCTCTTCCATACCCAGGAAGAAGCGCCGGGCATGGTCTTCTGGCACCCCAACGGCTGGAGCATCTATCAGGTGCTCGAGCAGTACATGCGCGTCCTGCAGCGCGAGAATGGCTATCTTGAAGTGCGCACGCCGCAGATCGTCGATCGCGTGCTGTGGGAGAAGTCCGGGCATTGGGGCAACTACGCCGACAACATGTTCACCACCGAGTCGGAAAGCCGCGACTACGCGATCAAGCCGATGAACTGCCCGTGCCACGTGCAGATCTTCAACCAGGGCCTGAAGAGCTACCGCGAATTGCCCATGCGCCTGGCTGAGTTCGGCTCCTGCCATCGCAACGAGGCCTCCGGTGCGCTGCACGGCATCATGCGCGTGCGCGGCTTCACCCAGGACGATGCACACATCTTCTGCACCGAAGAGCAGGTGAGCCTGGAAGCGGCCAACTTCATCAAGCTGACCCTGCAGGTCTATGCCGATTTCGGTTTCACCGATGTGATCATGAAACTCTCCACCCGGCCGGTAAAACGCGTCGGTTCCGACGAAATGTGGGACCGTGCCGAGAAGGCCCTGGCGGACGCACTGGATGCCTCCGGCCTATCCTGGGAGTACCAGCCGGGAGAGGGCGCGTTCTATGGTCCGAAGATCGAGTTCACGCTCAAGGACTGCCTGGGGCGGAACTGGCAGTGCGGCACTCTGCAGTACGATCCGAACCTTCCGGAGCGTCTGGATGCCAGCTACATCAGCGAGGACAACAGCCGTCAGCGCCCGGTGATGTTGCACCGCGCCATCCTGGGCTCGTTCGAGCGTTTCATCGGAATCCTGATCGAGCATTACGAAGGCGCTTTCCCGGCCTGGCTGGCGCCGACCCAGGCAGTGATCATGAACATCACCGACAAACAGGCCGATTTTGCTTTGGAAGTCGAGAAATCTCTGGCTCAAAGCGGGTTTCGTGCCAAGTCCGACTTGAGAAACGAGAAGATCGGCTTTAAAATCCGTGAGCATACTTTGCTCAAGGTTCCCTATCTCTTGGTTATTGGAGACCGGGAAGTTGAGACACGATCCGTTGCTGTGCGCACCCGCGAAGGCGTCGACCTGGGCTCCATGCCCCTCGAGCAGTTTCGTGAGTTGCTTGCGCAAGCGGTTTCCCGGCGTGGTCGCCAAGAATCGGAGTAATCACTATTAAGCGTGAAATGAGACAGGATAAGCGAGCTGCACCCAAGGCCCCAATCAACGAGAACATCTCGGCCAGAGAGGTCCGATTGATTGGTGCTGACGGCCAACAGATTGGCGTCGTCTCGATTGATGAAGCGCTTCGCGCTGCTGAAGAAGCCAAACTGGATTTGGTAGAAATCTCTGCTGATGCAGTCCCGCCTGTTTGCCGGATCATGGACTACGGCAAGCATCTCTTCGAAAAGAAGAAGCAGGTTGCAGCGGCCAAGAAGAATCAGAAGCAGCAGCAGATCAAAGAAATCAAGTTTCGACCAGGGACGGAAGAAGGGGATTACCAGGTAAAACTACGCAACCTGGTACGTTTCCTAAATGAAGGGGATAAGGCCAAGGTATCCTTGCGATTCCGCGGCCGAGAGATGGCCCACCAGGAGCTGGGGATGGAGTTGTTGAAGCGGGTCGAAGCCGATCTCGCGGAATACGGCGCCGTCGAACAGCATCCTAAGATGGAAGGACGCCAACTGATCATGGTCATCGCCCCCAAAAAGCGGAAATAACCACCAGGGCACTGGCAGGCCTTGCGGTTATGTGTAATCACTGAATGCGGAGTATCCGAACATGCCAAAGATGAAGACCAAAAGTGGCGCTGCGAAGCGCTTCAAGAAGACTGCTGCGGGCCTCAAGCACAAGCACGCCTTCAAGAGCCACATCCTTACCAAGATGTCCACCAAACGTAAGCGTCAGCTGCGCGGAACCTCGCTGTTGCATGCATCCGACGTCGCTCGTGTCGAGCGCTCGTTGCGTCTACGTTGATTTCGTTCATCGGTCTGGAGGATTAATTCATGGCTCGTGTTAAGCGTGGCGTCATCGCCCGTGCTCGTCACAAGAAAATTCTGAAACTCGCCAAAGGTTACTACGGCGCGCGTTCGCGTGTGTTCCGTGTTGCCAAGCAGGCGGTGATCAAGGCTGGCCAATACGCCTACCGTGACCGCCGTCAGCGGAAGCGTCAGTTCCGCGCTCTGTGGATCGCTCGTATCAATGCTGGTGCTCGTGTCAACGGTCTGTCCTACAGCCGTCTGATCGCCGGTCTGAAAAAAGCGGCCATCGAGATCGATCGTAAAGTTCTGGCCGATCTGGCAGTGAACGAAAAAGCGGCGTTCGCTGCGATTGTCGAGAAAGCCAAAGCCACTCTGGCTTAACTCCCCGACAATCATCGGGTTCGCCCGGTGCTGAACGTCAACGATAGGGGAAGAGCCTGTGCTCTTCCCCTATTTCGTATCTGGAGCCTGAGAAATGGAAAACCTGGATGCATTGGTCTCGCAAGCGCTAGAGGCCGTGCAACATAGCGAAGACGTCAATGCCCTGGAGCAGATCCGGGTTCTTTATCTTGGCAAGAAAGGTGAGTTGACCCAGGTGATGAAGACCCTGGGCGACATTCCTGCCGAAGAGCGCCCCAAAGTTGGCGCCCTGATCAATGCCGCCAAAGAGCGCGTCCAAGATGCGCTGAATGCACGCAAAGCTGGGCTTGAGAGCGCCGCGCTAAGCGCCAAGCTGGCTGCCGAGCGTATCGACGTGACGTTGCCTGGTCGCGGCCAGACTACCGGTGGATTGCATCCGGTGACCCGTACGCTGGAGCGCATCGAGGAACTCTTCGCCGACATCGGTTATGACGTCGCCGAAGGGCCTGAGATCGAAGACGACTACCACAACTTCGAAGCGCTCAACATTCCTGGCCACCACCCGGCTCGTGCGATGCACGACACCTTCTACTTCAATGCCAACATGCTGTTGCGCACCCATACGTCGCCGGTGCAGATCCGCACGATGGAGCAGCAGCAACCGCCGATCCGCATCATCTGCCCGGGTCGCGTCTATCGCTGCGACTCGGATCAGACTCACTCGCCGATGTTCCACCAGGTCGAGGGGTTGGTGATCGACGAGAACGTCAGCTTCGCCGACCTGAAGAGCACTATTGAAGGATTCCTGCGCGAGTTCTTCGAAGAGGAACTGGAAGTCCGCTTCCGCCCCTCCTACTTCCCGTTCACCGAGCCCTCCGCCGAGGTGGATATCCGCCGTGTGGTGAAGAAAAATGGTCAGGAGAGTGCCGGCTGGCTGGAAGTGCTCGGCTGCGGCATGGTCCATCCGAATGTGCTGCGCATGGCAGGCATCGATCCGGATCGCTATCAGGGCTTCGCCTTCGGCATGGGCGCGGAGCGGCTGGCGATGCTGCGCTATGGCGTCAACGATCTGCGCTTGTTCTTCGACAACGACCTGCGCTTCCTCGCGCAGTTTCGCTGATCGGCTAAACGAATCGAGCTGCCGCGAGGCAGGTATGCGAGGACGGGCGGTGGCGCAAGGCGATCCGCTCCGTTCTCTTGCGGTTTGACCCGGCTTGGGCCGAGTGTCGCCGCCTAGGAGAGCAGAATGAAATTCAGCGAGCAGTGGCTGCGCAGTTGGGTGAATCCGTCGGTTTCCCATGATGATCTGGTGGCGCGGCTGTCGATGGTCGGCCTGGAAGTGGACGACGTGATCCCGGTCGCCGGTGCCTTCAGTGGCGTCGTCGTGGGCGAGGTGTTGAGCACGGAACAGCATCCGGACGCCGACAAGCTTCGCGTTTGCCAGGTCAGCGATGGCTCGGCGGTCTTCCAGGTCGTGTGCGGCGCGCCCAACGTGCGCCCCGGTTTGAAGATTCCTTTCGCGATGATTGGCGCCGAGCTGCCGGGCGACTTCAAGATCAAGAAGGCTAAGCTACGCGGCGTCGAGTCCAACGGCATGCTGTGTTCGGCTTCCGAGTTGAAGATCAGCGAGGACAACGACGGGCTGATGGAGCTGTCGGCAGACGCGCCGGTCGGTGAAGACCTGCGTGCTTACCTCAACCTCGACGATGCGAGCATCGAACTCGGCCTGACGCCCAATCGTGGTGACTGCCTGTCGATTGCCGGTCTGGCCCGCGAAGTCGGTGCTATCTACGGCGCCACAGTGACCCCGGTTGAAGTGGCTGCCGTTCCGGCCAGTCATGATCAGGTCGTTTCGGTCGAAGTGGCGGAGCCCAAGGCCTGCCCGCGTTATCTCGGGCGTGTACTGCGCAATGTCGACCTGAGCAAGCAGACCCCGCTGTGGATGGTGGAGCGTCTGCGCCGTTCCGATGTGCGCAGCATCGATGCGGTGGTGGACGTTACCAACTACGTCATGCTCGAACTGGGCCAGCCGATGCACGCCTTCGACCTCGCCGAGATCAACGGCGGCATCCGGGTGCGCATGGCCGAAGCGGGCGAGCGGCTGGTGCTTCTGGATGGTCAGGATGTTGAGTTGCGTCCCGATACGCTGGTGATTGCAGATCATCAGCGCGCGCTGGCGATTGCCGGCGTGATGGGCGGCGAGCACAGCGGCGTGAGTGAAAGCACGCGCGACCTGTTCCTGGAAAGTGCCTTCTTCGAACCGATTTCGGTGGCCGGCAAGGCGCGCTCCTACGGTTTGCACACCGATGCCTCGCATCGCTACGAGCGTGGCGTCGATTGGCAACTGGCGCGTGCCGCGATGGAGCGGGCCACGGCGTTGCTGCTCGATATCGTCGGCGGTTCTGCGGGGCCGGTCGTTGAGGCGGCCAGCGAGGCGGATCTTCCCAAGTCCGTCACGGTTGTTCTGCGCGCAGAGCGCATCGAGCAGATGCTTGGCCTGGCAATGCCGGCCGAGGAGGTCGAGCGCTTGCTGAACGGCCTCGAATTGGTCGTAGCTGGCGGTGATGGGCAGTGGAGCGTGTCGGTGCCGAGCCATCGTTTCGACATTTCCCTCGAAGTGGATCTGATCGAGGAGCTGGCTCGCCTCTACGGCTACAACCGTTTGCCGGTGCGTTACCCACAAGCCCGACTGGCCCCCAAGGGAAAGCCCGAGGCAAAGGTTGCACTGAGCAAGCTTCGTCGCCAGTTGGTGGCGCGCGGCTATCAGGAAGCGATCACCTTCAGCTTCATCGACCCGAAGTTGTTCGAGCTCTTTCATTCCGGCGTGGAGCCTCTGCTGCTGGCCAATCCGATTTCCGCCGATCTCGCGGCGATGCGCGTCTCTCTCTGGCCGGGCCTGGTCAAGGCCGTGCAGTACAACCTGAACCGCCAGCAGGATCGCGTGCGCCTGTTCGAGACTGGCCAGCGTTTCATCGGTGCGCTCGATGGGCTGCAGCAGCAACCGGTTCTATCCGGGGTGATATGTGGTTCGCGGCAGCCCGAGGCCTGGGCGAATAGCCGTGAGCCCGTTGATTTCTATGATCTCAAGGCTGACGTGGAAGCGCTGTTGGCGGTGGCCGGCTCGGGCGATGCATTCAGTTTCCTACCCGCTGAGCACGCGGCGCTTCACCCCGGGCAGACTGCTCGCGTCGAGCGCGACGGGCGTCTGGTCGGCTTCCTTGGGGCGCTGCATCCCGAGCTCGGTAAAGCCTTGGGTCTGGAGAAGCCCGTCTTTCTCTTCGAGATGCTATTGAGCGAAGTTGTCCAGGGGCGTCTGCCGGCATTCGGCGAGCTGTCCCGCTTCCCCGAAGTGCGCCGTGATCTTGCCTTTATCGTGGATCGCGACCTGTCTTCGCAAGAGGTGCTTTCGGCCATTCGGGAGCGGGGAGGGGAATTCCTGACCGACCTCAGGCTATTTGACGTGTATGACGGTAAAGGTATTGATCCGCATAGAAAAAGCCTCGCCGTCGGCTTGACCTGGCAGCATCCATCACGCACTCTTAATGACGATGAGGTGAACGCCATTACGCAAAACATCCTCACTTCGCTGGAAGAAAGGTTCAACGCCACGTTAAGGAAGTAGCGTATGGGGGCTCTGACGAAAGCTGAGATGGCTGAACGTCTGTACGAAGAGCTAGGCCTGAATAAACGGGAAGCCAAGGAACTGGTGGAGCTGTTTTTCGAGGAGATCCGTCAGGCGCTTGAGCACAACGAACAAGTCAAATTGTCCGGTTTCGGCAATTTCGATTTACGTGACAAGCGCCAGCGTCCGGGCCGAAACCCCAAGACAGGCGAAGAAATCCCAATCACCGCGCGCCGCGTGGTGACCTTTCGTCCAGGGCAAAAGTTGAAGGCCAGAGTCGAAGCTTATGCTGGAACCAAGTCATAACGACGAACTGCCACCCATTCCCGGCAAGCGCTATTTCACCATCGGTGAAGTAAGCGAGCTCTGTGCGGTGAAACCCCATGTTCTGCGCTACTGGGAGCAGGAGTTTCCCCAGCTCAATCCGGTCAAGCGTCGTGGCAATCGTCGCTACTATCAGCGTCAGGATGTGTTGATGATTCGTCAGATCCGCGCGCTTCTCTATGACCAAGGATTCACCATCGGTGGGGCGCGTCAGCGTCTTTCTGGCGACGAAGCCAAGGACGATACTACCCAGTACAAGCAACTGATCCGGCAGACGATCACCGAACTGGAAGATGTACTTCAGGCCTTGCGTAAGTAACCAGCAAAAAACTTCCACATTTCAGTTGGTTAAGGTATAGTCCCTTCCGCTTTCAGCAGTGCTGGAAGCACTTGTCGGGGCGTAGCGCAGCCTGGTAGCGCACTTGCATGGGGTGCAAGGGGTCGAGTGTTCGAATCACTCCGTCCCGACCAAAAAACCCTAGAAAATCCAGTCATTTAGCGGTGACTGGATTTTTTTATGGGTGATTGTTTTGGTCGCAACTCAAAAAGGCTGTATCTGGTGACCGTTTGGTGACCGTTTGTGCTGGGCTTGCTCCTTCAGTCGTGGCTAAACCTCTGGCGTATCTGCTTTGGCTGCTTTCGGTCAGAAGCGGACATCTGGTGTTTACACAACAATCCAAGCTAGCTGGAGGTAGCTAGAGCGCGTACTGCCTGTCGGCCGAGCAACTGACGGAGCAACTGGCTCCGCCACTTCCTCGTGACCGGAAGCGGACTTTGGCCCCGAGGACGCTTACCAAGAAGGAGGGGTTCGCCCAATCTGTAGTTCAAGGCGGGCAGAGCTCTATCAAAAGAAGCCAGGCGGAGGCGTCCAGAAAATTTAGGGGCAATTCAGAGCTTGTGAACAGCCGTTATCGCTAGTCCAAAGCCTCCTCGTTGAACGCCTCGTCATATGCGTCATCGTCGAGGTCAGACTGCCCTATTAGCCCACTTTGGTAGAGACCTATCTCGTAGGATCTCGACTTCAGTTCATGGTGGGCACTGCGAATTGCAAGGACGGTAGCCTCGATGTGTAGCGTACCTCGTGAATGTCGCTGCACTCTATTCACGAGTAACAGGCAGCCCAGAGTGTTAATTCCCCTAAGCCAGAGGTTTCGGGCAGAACCAGAAGTCCCCTCATTTCGATCAAAGACAAAGGTGATCTCAACACCATTCGCAGATCGGACACCCTCTACGAGATCTGATCCGGAGCTATCAGGTGGAAGTGTCGAAAAGCAATAACTTCCCTGAACGAATATCAAGTCACCGTCAGTGACTAAAAATTTAAGAGTTCCTCGGTCGAGGTCGTCCGAAATATTTCTCACGCAGGCATAGCCCATCGCGGTGAATCGCCCCGGGTTTCGT
>NZ_DJTK01000069.1:0-21408 GCF_002438225.1 Pseudomonas sp. UBA6310
GGTCTGTGGAACGTCAGTCGGCCTGGCGCGGATCGCGGCCCAGCGGGTGCGGCTGGTTGCGCGCCCTGGCCAGTTCGATCTGTTTCTGCCGTTCGCGGGCGCCGGCGCGGGTCTTCTCGCTCAGGCTGTCCCAGCAATGCGGGCAACTGATGCCGGGCGCGTAGTGTTCGGATTCGCGGTCCGCGACCGAGATCGGCGTGCGGCACGCGTGGCACTGGTCGTAGTCGCCCTCGGAGAGATCGTGGCGCACCGTGACGCGGTTGTCGAAGACGAAACAGTCGCCACGCCAGCGGGTGTCGCTCTCCGGCACTTCCTCGAGGTATTTGAGGATGCCGCCCTTGAGGTGATAGACCGCCTCGAAACCCTCGCCGAGCATGTAGCTGGAGGCCTTCTCGCAGCGGATGCCGCCGGTGCAGAACATCGCCACCTTCTTGTGCCGCGCCGGGTCGAAGTGCGCCTTGACGTACTCGGGGAAATCGCGGAACGACTTGGTCTGCGGATCGACCGCGCCCTCGAAGCTGCCGATCGCCACTTCGTAGTCGTTGCGGGTATCGATCACCAGCACCTCGGGGTCGTCGATCAGCGCGTTCCAGTCCTTCGCCTCGACGTAGGTGCCGACACGGGCGTTGGGGTCCACACCCGGAACGCCGAGGGTAACGATCTCCTTCTTCAGCTTGACCTTGGTGCGGTAGAACGGCTGCTCCTCGCAGAAGGACTCCTTGTGGTCCACGTCGGCCAGGCGCGGGTCGCGGGCGAACCAGGCGAACAGCGCGTCGATGGCGGCGCGCGAGCCAGAGACGGTGCCGTTGATGCCCTCCTCGGCGAGCAGCAGGGTGCCCTTGATGCCGTTTTCGAGCAGGGTCTGCAGCAGCGGTTCACGCAGCGCGACGTAGTCCGGCAGGGAGACGAACTTGTACAGCGCCGCGACGACGATCTTGTCGGTCATGGAATTACCTTTCAGTGGTCACCCTCGCAAAGGGCGGACTGAGCGCACGGACGCAAGGCCCGAAGCGCCTGATGAAAACGCCCGGATCGGCGTGGTCGCGCAGTCTACGTTTCCGCGTCGCGCTCGTGTAGCCGACCGGCGAAAAAGCCCGGCGTTTTTCGACGGTCTGCGCCTGCGCAGGCGTCAGGGTTTATCGACCGCATGCCCGTTGCGCTGGCGGATGAACTCGGCGAGATCGGCCATCGGCATCGGCTTGCCGAACACGTAGCCCTGGGCGAACTGCACGCCTGCGTCACGCAGGATGTCGCGCTGGCGCTCGGTTTCCACGCCCTCGGCGATCATCTGCAGGCCCAGGCTGCGGGCGATCTGGATGATGTGGAAGGCCATCTGCGTGCTCGCGGGGTCGTTGCCCAGGTCATCCACGAAGCTCTTGTCGATCTTGAGGAAGTCCAGGTCGTAGGTGGCGAGGTAGGACAGGCTGGAATTGCCTGTGCCGAAGTCGTCGATGGCCACCCTGAATCCCTGCTGGCGAATCCTCGCCAGGATTCCGCGGGCCTTTTCCGGGGACATCAGGCCGCTCTCGGTGGCCTCGATGATGATGTTGTGCGAGGCCGCGCCGCATTCGCGGACCAATGCCTGCAGACGCGACTCGGTCTGCGGCGAATGCAGGTCCTCGGCGGAGAAGTTGATCGCGATGTGGGTCTGCGGGTTGTCGCGCAGCAGCTGCGCGGCATCCCGCGCGACCATCTGCAGGACGCTGGCGGTGATCTTCTGGATTATCCCGCTCTTTTCCGCGGCGGGAATGAACACCATAGGCGGGACCACCACGCCGTCGCTGCGATGCCAGCGGATGAGCGCTTCGGCGCCCGTGCAGCGGCCATGGCGCAGGTCGATCACCGGCTGGTAGAGCAGGAAGAATTCGTGGCGCTTGAGCGCCGCCTGCAACTCCGTCTTGAACGACAGCCGATTGCGCGCGATGAGGAACACCAGCGCCGCCAGCAGCACGCCGACCAGCAGCCCGATGGGCATCCTGCGCCAGGCGGCGCTCCTGATCAGGCCCTCGACCTGATCGCGCGTCATGGCGGCGAAAACCTCGTTTTGCCCGTTATGCGACGGGCGCACCACGACGAAGTGCTCGGCGTCGGTGAACTCGGCGGGCTTGCCATCGTAGTGCGCCAGCCACTCCCGCTTGAACACGCCCCGCGTGCGAAGCATCCGCGGCGGGTGACCGCCGACCTGGCTCAGCGAAAGGGTCGAATTCTGGTCGAGGATGTCGATCACCAACTGCGGCGCGATGATCGCTGCGTACTCGTCGTGCGCGTTGATGTTGAAGAGCGCGCCGGGCACGCCGGGCAACGCCACCCCGCCCCACGACCAGATGTGGGGCGGGGTGGTCCGGTGCGGCGGGCCCAGCTCCACCGGTGCCTCGAACGTGGCCATGGTGGAACACATCAGGCGGGTGCCGTCCAGGTAGCCGAAGCCGACCAGGTAGCTGGAGCGGGCGACGACCACCCGCATGCGCGCCAGTTGTTCCTCCGAGCAGGGCAGTAGCGGCGGACCCGAACGAAGCAGGAGCACCGCCATATCGATTTGCGCGCGCGTGGCATCGGAGCGACGCAGGACGTCGAGGGCCAGACTTTCGAGGTAGGCGTTCGCCTCGTCGTGGCCGTCCTGCTGCGCCAGCCGGTACGCCACGACGAGAGGCGTGGCGAGAGCGAGAACGCCGACCACCAGCGCAAACGAAAGCAGGGTTTTCTTCCGCATCGGCGCACTCGATTGTTCTCAAGTGACTGGAGTGTAGTCAGCGGAACGACTACCACTGGGGAAGATTGAAGGCCCGGATTCGCTCCGGGCGGGCATCAATGATCGTGCTTGGAACCGCCCAGGCAGGTGGGCGATTCGGGCACGGTGCCCTGCGCCGCCCATTCCTCCGGGGTGTAGGTGTGCAGCGCGAGCGCGTGGAACTGACCCATCAGTTCGCCGAGTGCCGCGTAGACCTTCTGATGCCGGCGCACCGCATTCAGCCCGGCGAACTCCGGGCTGACGATGACCGCCTTGAAGTGCGTATCTTCGCCCCGGCTGTGCATGTGGCTCTCATTGACCAGTTCGAGGTGATGGGTGGACAGGCCACCCAGCGCCTCGCGGATGCGCTCCTGCATCATCATTTCGCCGGGCTCCCCGATTTAGCCGGGCTGCCGGCGCCCAATTCGCTGCTCATGTCCTGCAGGAGCTTGTTGACCTCGGGCACCGCGCTTTCCAGCTTGGCCTGGGTCAGTTGCGCGGATTGAGCGGTGAGGGTCGGCATCTTCTCGAGAACCTTCTTGCCCAGCGGCGACTGGTAGAAGTCGATCAGGTCCTTGAGTTCCTTCTCGGTAAAGTTGCTGGTGTACAGCGCAACCATGTCCGGCTTGATCTTGTTCCAGCCCACGGCCTTGTCCAGCGCGGCGTTGGCCTTGGCCTGGTAGCTCTCCAGCGTGGCCTTCTTCGACTCCGGCGCCTTCGCCTCGGCGAAGCGCTGGGCGAACATCTGCTGCACCTGGGAGTAGACCGGCGTGGTCAGTTTGTCGGCATGCGCCAGCTTGAGGAATTTTTCCGCCTGGGCGTTGTGGCTGGCCGTATCGGCCATGGCCGGGGCGCTCACGGCGGCGAAGAGTGCGGCGGCACACAGGGTGCGGAATAACGTCATCGAGTGTTCCTTGCGTAGAGAATTCGGGCTGTTTGACAGCGCGGAACGGCATTCTGCGCCCAAGCCGGTGCCGGCCTCAAGGCGCGCCGGGCCCAGCGAAGCGGCGCGGAACGCCCGCTCGTTCGTGCATCGCCGCGCGGCGATCCTGTAGGCTCGGGCGGAACCCCGCGCCTCGCCGCGCAGACTAAAACTGCCTGAACGTACTGGAAGGACGCCGCCATGAGCCGCACCGAAACCGATAGCCTGGGCGCCATCGAGGTCCCCGAAGACGCCTATTGGGGCGCACAGACCCAACGCTCGCTGATCAACTTCGCGATCGGCGACCAGCGCATGCCCCTGGCCCTGCTGCACGCGCTGGCCCTGGTGAAGAAAGCCTCGGCGCGGGTCAACGACCGCATCGGCGAGCTGCCCTCCAACATCGCCCGGTTGATCGAGCAGGCCGCCGACGAGGTCCTCGCCGGCAAGCACGACGACCAGTTCCCGCTGGTGGTCTGGCAGACCGGCAGCGGCACGCAGAGCAACATGAACGTCAACGAGGTGATCGCCGGTCGCGCCAACGAGATCGCCGGCGGCCAGCGCGGCGGCAAGACACCGGTGCACCCCAACGACCATGTCAACCGCGCGCAAAGCTCCAACGACTGCTTCCCCACCGCCATGCACATCGCCGCCGCGCAGGCGGTGCATGACCAGTTGCTGCCGGCCATCGCCGAACTCGCCGACGGCCTCGCCGAGCAATCGGCGCGGCACATCAAGCTGGTCAAGACCGGCCGCACGCACATGATGGACGCAACGCCGATCACCTTCGGCCAGGAACTGTCGGGCTTCGTCGCCCAGCTGCACTACGCGGAGAAGGCGATTCGCGCGACCCTGCCGGCGGTCTGCGAGCTGGCCCAGGGCGGCACCGCGGTGGGCACCGGCCTCAACGCGCCGCATGGCTTCGCCGAAGCCGTCGCCGCAGAGCTCGCCGCGTTGTCCGGTCTGCCCTTCGTCACCGCGCCGAACAAGTTCGCCGCCCTCGCCGGCCACGAGCCGCTGGTGGCCCTCGGCGGCGCGCTGAAGACCCTCGCCGTGGCATTGATGAAGATCGCCAACGACCTGCGCCTGCTCGGCTCAGGCCCACGCGCCGGCTTCGCCGAGGTCAAGCTGCCGGCCAACGAGCCGGGCAGTTCGATCATGCCCGGCAAGGTCAACCCTACCCAGTGCGAAGCGCTGTCGATGCTCGCCTGCCAGGTCATGGGCAACGACGCCACCATCGCCTTCGCCGCGAGCCAGGGCCATCTGCAGCTGAACGTGTTCAAGCCGGTGATCATCCACAACCTGCTGCAATCGATCCGCCTGCTCGCCGATGGCTGCCGCAACTTCAACGAACACTGCGTCGCCGGTCTGGAACCGGACGCCACGCAGATGGCCGCGCGCCTGGAGCGCGGGCTGATGCTGGTGACCGCGCTGAACCCGCACATCGGCTACGACAAGGCCGCCGAGATCGCCAAGAAGGCCTACGCCGAAGGCAGCACCCTGCGCGAAGCCGCCCTGGCGCTGGGGCACCTGACCAGCGAGCAGTTCGACCAGTGGGTACGCCCGGAAGACATGCTGGGAAACACGCCATGAGCGATGCGCGCAGCGGCGCAACGCGCCTGGAAGGCGACGGCAAACGCATCCTGATGATCTTCGGCACGCCGAAAGCCGCCAGCTTCTGCCACGCGCTCGGCGAGACCTACGCCAACGCCGCGCGCAGCAAGGGACACGCGGTGCGCGTCCTGGCGCTGGGCGAGCTGCAGTTCGACCCGATCCTGCACGACGGCTACGAGCACAGCCAGACGCTTGAGCCAGATCTGCTCGAGGCGCAGCGGGAGATCCACTGGGCCGAACACCTGGTGTTCGTCTACCCGGTCTGGTGGGGCGGCGTGCCGGCGCTGCTCAAGGGTTTTCTCGACCGCGTGTTCCTACCCGGTTTCGCCTTCAAGTTCCGCGGCCGCTTGCAAGCCTGGGACAAGCTGCTCACCGGCCGCAGCGCCGACCTGCTGGTGACTCTGGACACGCCGAGCTGGTACTTCCGCTGGGTTTACGGCGCCCCGGCGCACCGGCAGATGGTGCGCACCGTGCTGGGCTTCTGCGGAATCAAGACGCGCCGCCTGAACGAGTTCTCGCCGATCCGCACTTCCACCGAGGAACAACGCCAGACGTGGCTGCGCAAGGCGGAAAAACTCGGCCTGAGCGTTTAGTCCGCGCGAGGCCCGAGGAGCGCTGGCGCGGAACCGAACGGCATGCGCCGGGTCCATGATCTGCGCGACATGATGGCACTGCGCCAGAACAGCACACCGTCCGTCCGCCGTGGCCCCGCTGACAGCCGGACGGACGGTAGACTCAGCCTCATCGACAGGGAGAACGACAACATGCTCGGACAGCGCAAAGTGGATGCAACCCCCGCCAACCATTTCCGCAGCGAACGGATCAGCGTGGTCAACGGCCGCTACTTCTTCTCCACCCGCGAAGGCACCCTGGAAGGCCCGTTCTTCAGCAAACAGGACGCCGAACGCGAAGTATCCCGCTTCATCGCCCGCCACGAATGCGCGCGGAATATCTCGGAGTACAAGGTGTTGCGGTGAGGGGCCAGAACTCACTATCGGACACCTCCGCCTTTCTCCACACCCTCTGCGACGGGGGCTGACCGGCAGCGACCGTCCCACGTCACCTCGGCTGAGCCGAGCGCACAGCGCCACCTGCGTCCGCATCCCCGCCCAAAGCCTCGAGCAGATACGCCGGCGAGTTGGCCGTCAGCAGGCGCTGCGCACTCGCCGCAGCTACCGCAGCCCGCGTCATCATCGTCTGTTCGTGGGCCCGCACGGCGGCGTGCCAGTCATGGCTGCACAGCGCATCGGCCAGGTCGGCGGCGTCGCGCAAGGCCAGGTTGGCGCCCTCGCCCGCTGGCGGCATCAGGTGCGCGGCATCACCGATCAAGGTGACCGTCGGGCGATGCACCCAGCGATGCTCCGGCGGCAACATGTAGATCGGCCAAGGCCGCACCGCATCGCCGGCCTCGGCGATCAGCCGGCGTAGATCCGGGTGCCAATCAACGAAATGCCGCAGCAGGTCGGCACGCGACAGCGACGGCGCCAGCTCGCCCTCCTCCAGTACCTGCGGCAACGAGGCGTACACGCGGACATGGGCATCGGCATTGCGCTGGGCGAACAGGGTGTACTGGCCGCGCTTGGCGATCAGCGTACCGTGCCCGACCAGCGCGGACAGCTGCGGATGGGCACGGTCGATATCCGCCAGCGAGAGTTCGTACAGGCTGATGCCGGCGTGCAACGGTCGAACGTCGGTGAGCAGCACGCGCAGCCGGGACCATGCACCGTCAGCGCCGACAACGAAGTCGAAACGCCCGACCTGACCATTGCCGAAGCGCAGTTCGACCTCCTCGTCCACGAGTGAAGCCTGCTGCAACGCATGGCCCCAGTGCACGCGGCCTGGTAGTGCCGCCAGCAGCAGGTCACGCAAATGCCCGCGGTCGATTTCCGGGCGGTCGCCGGCCTGGCCGTCATCCTCTAGCAGCAGCCGGCCTTCGGCGTCGAAAAGCCGCGTGCCCTGGTCCTCATAGCGCGCCCAACGCTGGAAATCCTCGAACAGACCGGCGCTGCGCAGCGCGGCCTGGCCGGTCTCCGCATGCAGATCGAGCATGCCGCCCTGGGCGCGCGCATCGGCGGCGGCGTCGGCCTCGAACAACGTGAACGGTCTGCCGGCGCGGTGCAGCCGGCACGCCAGCAACAGGCCGGCCGGACCGGCACCTACGACAGCGATACGGGGAAACACCGACACGGCTGGCCTCCTGGACTTCAACATAGGACCCTATGATCAATATCATAGGAGCCTATGTCAATCAGCCGGAGCGAACGTATGGAGCGTCCCGACCCAAGGAACGTCCCGTCTTTTCTGATCAAGCGAGTGGCCCGCGAGCTGAGCCGGATGGCGGAGATCGAGCTGCGCCCGCTGGGTCTGGGAATGGCCAGCCTGCCGGTGGTGGAGGCACTGCGCCAGGGCAAGGCCGCGACCCAGGCCGAGCTGGCACGCCTGCTGCGAGTGGAGCAACCGTCGATGGCGCAGACCCTGGCGCGGCTGGAGCGCGATCAGTTGATCCGGCGCTTTCCCGATCCGCACCACCCGCGTGCGCAGCGCATCGAACTCACCCCGCTGGCGCTGCAGCGCCTACCGCAGGCACGCACGATCCTCAACGATGGCAATACCCGCATGCTGGCCGGTTTCAGCCCCGATGAAGCCCTGCTGCTGACCAGCTTCCTGCAGCGGCTCAGTGCCAACCTCGATCGCGAGTCATGAGTCGGTTGCGCCGTAGGTAGCCGGAAGCCTCATGCTCAAGCGAGGCCCCATCGAGACACCCTCGCATTCAACGCGTAAATCGTTTCGCAGTTTCCCTCCTGACAGCCAACCGCGGATTCTTCGTGCGTGCGCGTTCTGCTGTGCCAGGTCAATGGTCGCGTGGACGCAATTGCGTTCACTGGGCGACCGCGGCGGCGGGGGCCGGGTGCTCTGGAATGGGCTTTCCGGCTTTCCGTGTCGTCGCTCAGACGAGGAGAAACATGCATGGCTTACGCAACGACCAACCCCTACACCGGTGAAACACTGGCCACCTTTCCCGACGCGACGGATGCCGAAGTCGGCGCCGCGCTGGACGTCGCTCAGGCGACTTTCCTGAACTGGCGCGAGCAGCCCATCGCGGCCCGCCTGGCGGTGCTGCAGAAGGCCGCCGACCTGCTGCGCGCGGATGCCCAGGGCTATGCGCGGTTGCTGACCCTGGAAATGGGCAAGCTGTTCAGCGAGGCGCAGGCCGAGGTGGAGCTGTCGGCGGCGATCTTCGAGTACTACGTGGAGAACGCCGTAGCGCTGCTGGCCCCCGAGGCGCTGCCATCGAAGGACCCGGCGGTGCTCGAGGCGCAGCTGGTGCACGAGCCGCTGGGGATCATCCTGGCCATCGAGCCGTGGAACTTCCCTTACTACCAGATCGCCCGGATCATCGCCCCGCAGCTGGCGGTGGGTAACGTGGTGGTCCTCAAGCATGCCTCCAACGTGCCGCAATGCGCCGCGCTGTTCGAGCGGCTGATGCTCGAGGCCGGGCTGCCCGAAGGTGGTTTCACCAACCTGTATGCGACCCGCGGGCAGATCGAAGCCATCCTCAACGACCCGCGCGTGCACGGCGTGGCGCTGACCGGGTCGGAAGCGGCCGGGGCGTTGGTGGCGGCGCAGGCCGGCAAGGCGCTGAAGAAGTCGACCATGGAGCTGGGCGGCGCCGACGCCTTCATCGTGCTCGACGATGCCGACCTCGACAAGGCGGTGAAGTGGGCGGTGTTCGGTCGCCACTGGAACGCCGGCCAGGTGTGCTGCTCGTCCAAGCGCATCATCCTGCTGGAGTCGATCTACGACGCTTTCCTCGACAAGTACCACGCCGGCGTGGCCGCGCTGAAGGCCGGCGATCCGATGGACGCGCAGACCAGCCTGGCGCCGCTGTCCTCCCAGGGCGCTGCCGATGACGTGCGTCGCCAGGTGGAACAGGCCGTCGCGCACGGCGCCACCGTCAGCCTGATCGGTGCCGAAGTCCCGGCGCAGGGCGCCTTCGTGCGGCCGGTCATGCTCACCGGCCTGACCCCGGAAAACCCGGCGTACTACGAGGAATTCTTCGGCCCGGTTTCGCTGATCTTCAATGCCCGCGACGAAGCCGAGGCGATCGCCATCGCCAACGACTCGCCCTTCGGCCTGGGAGGTTCGGTGTTCACCCGCGACATCCAGCGCGGCAAGGCAGTGGCCCGGCAGATCTCCACCGGCATGGTCTACATCAACCATCCGACCGCGGTGAAGGCGGACCTGCCGTTCGGCGGCGTGCGCCGCTCCGGCTACGGCCGCGAACTGATCGGCCTGGGCCTCAAGGAGTTCGTCAACCACAAGCTGATCGGGGTGACGGATATCGACGGCGGCTTCTGAGCCCTTTGCCGTGGAACGCCACGCATCCGAGCCGGTGGAAAACGCTTCGCGGTTTTCCACCCCACGGTCACGCAGACATTGAAACAACCATCAGATCGACCGATACGCCGTGGCCCGGCGTATCGATCCCCGTAGGTGCCTTCAGCGCACCGCTTCGAACAAACCCGTGGCGCCCATTCCGCCGCCTACGCACATGGTGACGATGCCGTAGCGCAGCGAGCGGCGTTGCAGTTCGCGGATCAGGTGGCCGACCTGGCGCGAGCCGGTCATGCCAAAGGGATGGCCGATGGAGATCGAGCCGCCGTTGACGTTGTACTTCTCGTTATCGATGCCCAGGCGGTCGCGGGCGTAGAGGCATTGCGAGGCGAAGGCTTCGTTGAGTTCCCAGAGGTCGATGTCGTCGATGGACAGGCCGCGCGCCTTGAGCAGCTTGGGCACCGAGAACACCGGGCCGATGCCCATTTCGTCCGGTTCGCAGCCAGCCACGGTGAAGCCGCGGAAGAACGCCTTTGGCTTGAGGCCCAGCTCCAGTGCCTTGTCCAGGCTCATCACCAGGGTCATGGAGGCGCCGTCGGAAAGCTGCGAGGCGTTGCCGGCGGTGACCGAGCCGTCCTCGGCGAACACCGGCTTGAGCGCGGCGAGGCTTTCGTAGGTGGTGTCCGGGCGGTTGCAGTCGTCGCGATCGACCACGCCGTCGACGATCTTCTTCTCGCCGCTGGCCTTGTCCTCGACCTGGTAGCGCACGTTCATCGGCACGATCTCGTCGTCGAACAGCCCCTCCGCCTGCGCCCGCGCGGTGCGTTGCTGGCTCTGCAGGGCGTAGCGGTCCTGCGCCTCGCGGCTGACGCCATAGCGGCGCGCGACGATCTCGGCGGTCTGCCCCATCGGGTAGTAGATGCCGGGCAGGTTCTCCTGGATCAGCGGGTTGTACAGGTGGTCGGTGTTGACGCTCTTCAGCGTCAGGCTGATCGACTCGACGCCGCCGGCGACGATGGCGTCGCTGCACCCGGAGGCGATCTGGTTGGCGGCGATGGCGATAGCCTGCAGGCCCGAGGAGCAGTAGCGGTTGAGGGTCATGCCGGCGACGTCCTTGCCGAGCTTCGACAGCACGGCGACGTTGCGCCCGATGTTGTAGCCCTGCGCGCCTTCGTTGGAGCCGGCGCCGACCACGCAGTCGTCGATCAGCGCCGGGTCGATGCCGGTGCGCGCCAGCAGCGCATTCACGCAATGCGCCGCCATGTCGTCGGGACGGGTCTGGTTGAATTTGCCGCGAAAGGACTTGGCCAGGCCAGTCCGCAGGCTGTCGACGATGACTACTTCACGCATGGCACACCTCGGATTCTTGTTCGATGAGGTGGCCGAGAATAGGACCGCCGCCGGGCCGCGGCGACGATCATTCATCCGGCGTATGCGCCGGCATCCCCCGGGTTTCGACGCGTCAATCCTTGTCGAGCACCGCGGCCAGGGCGTCGTTGAGGGTGCGCAGCACCTTGATCCGGGCGAAGCGCTTGTCGTTGGCCTCCACCAGCGTCCAGGGCGCCAGCTGGGTGCTGGTGCGGTCGACCATGTCGCCCACGGCGTCGCTGTACTGCGCCCACTTCTCGCGGTTGCGCCAGTCCTCCGGGCCGATCTTGAAGCGCTTGTGCGGGGTGTTCTCGCGCTCCTCGAAACGCGCCAGCTGGGTGTCCTTGTCGATGGCCAGCCAGAACTTCACCAGCACCACGCCGTTGCGCACCAGGGTTTCCTCAAAATCGTTGATCTCGCCGTAGGCGCGCAGCCAGTCGGCCGGGCTGCACAGGCCCTCGATGCGCTCCACCAGCACGCGGCCGTACCAGGAGCGGTCGAAGATGGTGAACTTGCCGCGCGGCGGGATGTGCCGCCAGAAGCGCCACAGGTAGGGCTGCGCGCGTTCCTCGTCGGTGGGCGCGGCAATCGGCACGATGTGGTACTGGCGCGGGTCCAGCGCGGCGGCGACACGGCGGATCGCGCTGCCCTTGCCGGCCGCATCGTTGCCCTCGAAGGCGGCGATCAGCGCGTGCTTGCGCATCCGTTTGTGGCGCATCAGCCCGGCCAGGCGCGCCTGTTCCAGGGTCAGCTGGCGCTGGTAATGCTCTTTCTCCAGCACCTGGCGCATGTCCAGGCTGGCCAGCAGCTGATGCTCTTCGAGGTTGGCACCGATGGTCGCCGCGTGCGGCTGCACGGGCGTCGCGGCGGGTGTGCGCAGCGCCGCCTGCAAGCCTTCCAGCAGCAGCCGGCCAACGGTCAGCGCGCGGTAGTTCTGGTCGTTGCCCTCGATGATGTACCAGGGCGCGTAGTCGCGACTGGTCTGGCGCAGCATGTGCTCGCCATGGCGGACGAACTTGTCGTAGGTCTTCGACTGCTGCCAGTCCAGCGGCGTGATGCGCCAGCTGCGCAGCGGGTCTTCGGCGAGTACCTTGAGGCGCGTCTTCATCTGCTTCTTGGACAGGTGGAACCAGAACTTGAAGATCAGCGCGCCCTCGTCGCAGAGCATCCGCTCGAAGCGCTGCGCGGCGTCGATGGCCTGTTCCAGGCCGGCATCCTTGATCTCGCCGGCGACCCGCGACTGCAGCATCTGGCTGTACCAGTTGCCGAAGAACACGCCCATCCGCCCCTTCGGCGGCAGGCGGCGCCAGTAGCGCCACTCCGGCGGCCGGGCGAGTTCCTCGTCGGTCTGCACGTCGAAGGTTTCCACCTGGATCAGCCGCGGGTCCATCCATTCGTTGAGCAGCTTGACCGTCTCGCCCTTGCCCGCCCCTTCGATGCCGTTGATCAGCACGATCACCGGGAAACGCGCTTGCTCCTTGAGTGCGTACTGCGCATCCAGCAGCCCTTCGAGCAGCGCAGGCAGCGCCTCCTCGTATTCCTTGCGGCCGATGCTGTGGCCGATTTCCGCCGATTCGAACATCTGTGTCTCCTCTGTCCCGACCCAGCCTAACGGATTTCCCGCTGCGTCGATAAGCCGTCCGCGGCGCGGCGCGACGTAGCGGCTACAATGCGCGCCCCGCTGCCAGGTAAACGCATGAACGACACTTCCCACGCCCAGCTCGACTGGGACGACCAGGGCCAGCCGCTGTCCCGCGAATTCGGCGATGTCTACTTCTCCCGCGCCAGCGGCCTGGAAGAAACCCGCCACGTGTTCCTCGCCCACAACGCGCTGGCCGAACGCTTCGCCGCGCTGCCGGCGGGCGGCCGCCTGTGCATCGGCGAGACCGGCTTCGGCACCGGGCTGAATTTCCTCTGTGCCTGGCAGTTGTTCGATCGATGCGCGAACGCCGAGGCGCGCCTGCATTTCGTCAGCGTCGAGCGCTACCCGCTCGCGCATGAGGACCTCGCCCGCGCGCTGGCCCTGTGGCCGGAGCTGGCGCCCTGGGCCGAGCCGTTGCTGGCGCAGTACGTCGGCATTCATCCGGGCTTCCAACGCCTGAGCTTCGCCGGCGGCCGCGTGGTGCTGACGCTGCTGATCGGTGACGTGCTGGATTGCCTGCCGCAACTGGACGCACGCTTCGACGCCTGGTTCCTGGACGGCTTCTCACCGGCGAAGAACCCGCAGATGTGGACCGCCGAACTCTTCGCCCAGCTCGCCCGCCTCTCCGCCGCCGGCGCGACCCTGGCGACCTTCACCTGCGCCGGTTTCGTCCGCCGCGGGTTGAAGGAGGCCGGCTTCGCCATGGCCAAGGTCAAGGGCTTCGGCCACAAGCGCGAAATGCTCGCCGGGCGCTACGACGGCCAGCCGCAGGACAGCGCCAGGCCCTGGTTCGCCCGCCCGCGCTGGCGCCCGCAGACCCGCGAGGCGCTGGTGATCGGCGCCGGCCTCGCCGGTTGTGCCAGCGCCGCCAGCCTCGCCGCGCGCGGCTGGCGGGTGACGCTGATCGAGCGGCATGCCGAGGTCGCCCAGGAAGGGTCGGGCAACCCGCAGGGCGTGCTCTACCTCAAGCTCTCCGCCCACGGCACCGCCCTCTCGCAACTGGTGGTGAGCAGCTTCGGTCACACCCGCCGCCTGCTGGAGCGGGTCGAGCGCGGTCGCTACTGGGAGCCGTGCGGTGTGCTGCAGATCGCCTTCGACGCCGCCGAAGCCACGCGCCAGCAGCGCCTCGCCGAGGCGTTCCCGCACAGCCTGCTGCGCCTGCTGCCGCGCGAGGAAGCCGAAGCGCTGGCCGGCGTCGGCCTGCCCGCCGGCGGGCTGTTCTTTCCCGAGGCCGGCTGGGCGCACCCGCCGGCGCTGTGTCGCGCGCTGATCGATCATCCGAACATCCATCTGCTCAGCCATAGCGAAGCGCTGCGCCTGGAACGCGAAAGCGGCCGCTGGAAGGTCTTCGCCGAGAACGGGCTGCTGGCGGAAGCAGAGGTCGTGGTGCTGGCCGGCGCCGCGGACATCCAGCGTTTTCCGATCGCCGCCGAGCTGCCGCTCAAGCGCATCCGCGGACAGATCAGCCAGGTTCCCGCCACCGCGCCCAGCCAGGCGCTGCGCACGGTGCTCTGCGCCGAGGGCTACATCGCCCCGGCGCGCGGCGAGGAACACACGCTGGGCGCGAGCTTCGGTTTCGACGATCCGGACCTGACGCCGACCGCCGCGGATCACGCCGGAAACCTGCGCATGCTCGAAGAGATCTCGCCGGACCTGGCCAGTCGCCTCGACGTCGCCCGGCTCGACCCGCACCGGTTGCAGGGCCGCGCCGCGTTCCGCTGCACCAGTCCGGACTACCTGCCGATGGTCGGTCCGCTGGCGGATGCGCCGGCCTTCGCCGAGGGCTACGCGGTGCTCGCCAAGGACGCCCGCCAGGTGCCGGACACGCCCTGCCCCTGGCTCGACGGCCTCTACATCAACGCCGCCCACGGCTCGCGCGGCGTGCTCACCGCGCCGCTCTCCGGCGAACTGCTCGCCGCCTGGCTGGACGACGAACCGCTGCCGCTACCGCGCGCGGTGGCCGAAGCCTGCCATCCGAACCGGTTCATGTTGAGGAAGCGGGTGCGCGGCAAAGGGTGAGCACCCGAGGGCGGCCAGGCGATGGGTATCGCGGGCTCAACCCATACTAAGAAGCTGCGCCGGGGTTCCCTCGCGCCATTGCCGCTTGGCCTACTGAAGAGATGAGCGTGGTGACTGGTGGGTCGATACGGCAAGAGCGAACGGCGATCTTTCAGAGCGCGATGTGCTCAACCCATCCCACGAACCGCCAGCGCCCCGCGCCTATCAACCCACGCCGTTCGCCTGCTCAGGCATTTCGAACAGCTCCGCCGCCCGCAGCAAGCCGGCCAGCAGCGCATGGCGTTCCCATTCGGGGAGGCTGGCGAAGCGTTGCAGGACGTGGTCGGGGAGCAGCGGCGGGGCTTCGCCGAGGGCTTCGCGGCCGGCGTCGCCGAGGACCAGCCACTGCTTGCGGCGGTCCTGCTCGTCGCGGCGTCGGGAGAGCATGCCGCGGCCTTCGAGGCGCTCCAGCACGCCGGACAGCGAGGCCGGCGAGAGGCTGACGAAGCGCGCCAGCTGGCTCGCCGTGAGTTCCTTCTCCACAGCCAGCACCTGCAGGATCAACAACTGGAGAGGAGTCAGTCCGCCGTAGCGCGAGAGCCGCTTGGCGTGCACTTCGGCCGACTGCTGCAGCCGCCGCAGGGCCTGAAAAACTGACAGCGCGTAGGTATCGCTGAGGTTCTTATTAGTTTCGGTCATAACTTTTCTGGCCGTCTTCTTCCGTGAACACCTATCGATGAATGCATAGAACTACTTTGACCTGAAATCGGTCACTAGTTCTGATTCGCGATATCACCGCCGCGAAAAAAACACACCCACACCCCAACGGAGAACCGGTAAGGATCATGTGCGGAATAGCAGGAGAGCTGCGCTTCGATAAGCGCCCGAGCGACTTGGCAGCCGTCGAGCGCATCACCCAACACCTCGCCGATCGCGGCCCCGACGCCTGTGGCTTCCACAGCGAAGGCCCGCTGGGCCTCGGCCACCGGCGGCTGAAGATCATGGATCTGGAAGCCGCCTCGGGACAGCCGATGGTCGACCCGTCGCTGGGCCTGTCGATGGTCTTCAACGGCGCCATCTACAACTACCCTGAGCTGCGCGCCGAGTTGCAGGCGCTGGGTTACACGTTCTTCTCCGAAGGCGATACCGAGGTGCTGCTCAAGGGATATCATGCCTGGGGCGAGGCGCTGCTGCCGAAGCTCAACGGCATGTTCGCCTTCGCCATCTGGGAGCGCGACTCCGGCCGGCTGTTCCTCGCCCGCGACCGTCTCGGCGTCAAGCCGCTGTACCTTTCGCGTACCGGCGAACGCCTGCGTTTCGCCTCGACCCTGCCGGCGCTGCTGCAGGGCGGCGACATCGCCAAGCTCATCAACCCCATCGCGCTCAACCACTACATGAGCTTCCACGCCGTGGTGCCGGCGCCGCATACGCTGATCGCCGGTATCGAGAAGCTGCCGCCGGCCACCTGGCTGCGCGTCGAGCCCGATGGCCGCAGCGAGCAGAAAACCTGGTGGACGCTGGAGTACGGGCAGACCGCCGAGGAAGACGCGCTGAGCTTCGACGACTGGCAGACGCGCACGCTGGATACCCTGCGCGAGGCGGTGGCGATTCGTCAGCGCGCCGCGGTGGACGTTGGTGTGCTGCTCTCCGGCGGCGTCGATTCGAGCCTGCTGGTGGGCCTGCTGCGCGAAGCCGGCGCGGCGGACAACCTGCTGACCTTCTCCATCGGCTTCGAGGATGCCGGCGGCGAGCGCGGCGACGAGTTCCACTATTCCGACCTGATTGCCAAGCACTACGGCACGCGCCACAACCAGTTGCGCATCGACGAGAAGGAAATCATCGAGCAACTGCCGGCCGCCTTCGCCGCGATGAGCGAGCCGATGGTCAGCCACGACTGCATCGCGTTCTATCTGCTCTCCCGCGAGGTCGCCAAGCACTGCAAGGTGGTGCAGAGCGGCCAGGGTGCGGACGAGCTGTTCGCCGGCTACCACTGGTATCCGCAGGTGGATGGCGCCGCCGACCCGGTGGCCGCGTATCTGCAGGCGTTCCGCGATCGCGACTTCGCCGAGTACGCCGATACCGTGCAGGCCAAATGGGTCGGCGGCGACCATTCCGGCGATTTCGTGCGCCAGCAGTTCGCCCAGCCCGGCGCAAGCGCGGCGGTGGACAAGGCGCTGCGCCTGGACAGCACGGTGATGCTGGTGGACGACCCGGTGAAGCGCGTCGACAACATGACCATGGCCTGGGGCCTCGAGGCGCGCACGCCCTTCCTCGACTACCGGGTGGCGGAGCTGTCCGCGCGCATCCCGGGGAAATTCAAGCTGCCCGACGGCGGCAAGCACGTGCTCAAGGAAGCCGCGCGGCGGGTGATTCCCGCCGAGGTGATCGACCGGCCCAAGGGCTATTTCCCGGTGCCGGGACTCAAGCACCTGCAGGGCGCGACGCTCGGCTGGGTGCGTGACCTGCTGCTCGACCCGAGCCAGGACCGCGGCCTGTTCAACCCGCAGATGATCGACCGCCTGCTCAGCGACCCGCAGGGCCAGCTCACCCCGCTGCGCGGTTCGAAACTTTGGCAACTGGCGGCACTCAACCTTTGGCTGACCCAGCAAGGCCTGTAGCACCGCTGGCATTCGGCCCGCGGCCCGGATGAGCGTGCCCGCGAGACCGGCGCTGCGCCATCGCCCGCAAACGATTTCCCCGCGGCACGCCTGCGCGCCGCGGTTTTCAGGAGGCTTCATGCAAAAGTCACAAGCCTACGGCCAGCGTCTGCTGCGCGGCCAGGCACCGTCCTACGAGCGCCTGCAGGCGCAGCGCGCGGAGGACGGCCTCGACGGACCCGGAGGCCCGGTCGCCCTGCAGTGCGGCTGGGGCCGGCTGCTGATCGGCCACACCTATCCCGACCCGGCGCACCTGGCGCGCGACCTGCTCGCCGAGAAGACCGGCGAGCGCGACATCGCCCTCTACGTCGCCGCCCCGCAGCAGGTGCTGGCGCAGGCGCCGCAGCAACTGTTCCTCGACCCCTCCGACACCCTGCGCATCTGGTTTTCCGATTACCGTCCGGCACGCCGGCCCTTCCGCGGCTTCCACCTGCGTCGCGCCCAGAGCGCCAGCGACTGGGCCTCGGTCAATCGCCTCTACCAGAGCCGCGGCATGCTCCAGGTCGACCCGCAGAAGATCACCCCGCGCGAGGAAGGTGGCCCGGTGTACTGGCTCGCCGAGGACAGTGATACCGGCACGGCGCTGGGCACGGTGATGGGCCTGAACCACCAGGAAGCCTTCGCCGATCCGGAAAACGGCTCCAGCCTGTGGTGCCTGGCGGTCGATCCGCAGTGCAGCCGGCCGGGCGTCGGCGAGGCGCTGGTGCGCCACCTGATCGAGCATTACCTGTCGCGCGGGCTGGCCTACCTCGACCTCTCGGTGCTGCACGACAACCGTCAGGCTAAGGCGCTCTACGCCAAGCTGGGCTTCCGCACGCTGTCGACCTTCGCCGTGAAATGCCGCAACGGCATCAACCAGACGCTGTTCCTCGGCCCCGGTCCGGACGTGGAGTTCAATCCCTACGCGCGAATCATCGTGGACGAAGCGCTGCGCCGCGGCATCGAGGTGCAGGTCGACGATGCGCCCGCCGGGCTCTTCACCCTGGTCCACGGCGGCCGCAAGGTGCGCTGCCGCGAGTCGCTCTCGGACCTCACCAGCGCGGTGAGCATGACGCTGTGCCAGGACAAGCGCCTGACCAACAGCTACCTGCGCCGCGCCGGCCTGTCGCTGCCGACGCAGCAGCTCGCCGGCAGCGACGAGGACAACGCCGCCTTCCTCGAAGCCCACGGCAGCGTGGTGGTGAAGCCGGTGGACGGCGAACAGGGCCAGGGCGTCGCGGTCGATCTGCGTACCGTCGAGGAACTGCACGCCGCCATCGAGGCCGCGCGCCAGTTCGACAGCCGCGTGCTGCTGGAGAGCTTCCACGAAGGCCATGACCTGCGCATCCTGGTGATCGGCTTCGAGGTGGTCGCCGCCGCCATCCGCCGCCCGGCCACGGTGATCGGCGACGGCCGCAGCAGCATCCGCAAGCTGATCCAGAGCCAGAGCCGCCGGCGCCAGGCCGCCACCCACGGCGAGAGCAAGATTCCACTGGACGACGAAACCGAGCGCACCCTGCGTGCGGCCGGCCACGACTACGACACGGTTCTGGGCGAAGGTATGCAACTGGCGGTGAGGCGCACCGCCAACCTGCATACCGGCGGCATTCTCGAGGATGTCACCGCGCAACTGCACCCGACCCTGGTCGACGCCGCCGTGCGCGCGGCCCGTGCGCTGGACATCCCGATGGTGGGGCTCGACCTGATGGTCAAGGCCGCCGACCAGCCGGAGTACGTGTTCATCGAGGCCAACGAACGCGCGGGCCTGGCCAACCATGAGCCGCAGCCCACTGCCGAACGCTTCGTCGACCTGCTGTTTCCGCTGAGCAAGATCTAGAGCCCCGCCTGGCGAGGGATTGCCAGGCCAGCCACGACAGCCCCTCACCTCGGATTCGATTCGGCTGAATGATTCCGCACCTTCCGGGTCGGAATAGCTGTAAGCCGCACCCTGCCAAACCGGCCCGTGCGCCCTCGCCGCCCAGCCGTAAGGGAGAACACCATGACCGTAAGACTGCCCGAACCGGACATGCAGTACATGCAGAAGGTCCTGCTGGAAATGCTCGCCATTCCCAGCCCCACCGGGTTCACCGACACCATCGTCCGCTACGTCGCCGAGCGCCTCAACGAGCTCGGCATTCCCTACGAGCTGACCCGCCGCGGCACCATCCGCGCGACGCTCAAGGGACGCCGCTACAGCCCGGACCGGGCCATCTCCGCGCACCTCGACACCATCGGCGCCAGCGTGCGGGAAATCCACGCCAACGGTCGCCTGGCGCTCGCCGCAGTGGGCTGCTGGTCGAGCCGTTTCGCCGAGGGCAGCCGGGTCAGCGTGTTCACCGACCGCGGCGTGCTGCGCGGCAGCGTGCTGCCGCTGATGGCCTCGGGGCATGCCTTCAACACCGCCGTCGACCAGTTGCCGGTCAGTTGGGAGCACGTCGAGTTGCGCCTCGATGCACTGACCGACTCCCTGGAGGAAACCCGCGCGCTGGGCGTCGCCATAGGCGATTTCGTCGCCTTCGACCCGTTGCCGGAGTTCACCGAGAGCGGCCATATCAGCGCCCGCCACCTGGATGACAAGGCCGGCGTGGCGGTGCTCCTGGCGTCGCTCAAGGCCATCGTCGACAGCGGCCTGGAGCCGCCGATCGACTGCCACCCGCTGTTCACCATCACCGAGGAAACCGGCTCCGGCGCCGCCGCCGCGCTGAACTTCGACGTCAGCGAATTCGTCGGCATCGACATCGCCCCGGTGGCCGCCGGCCAGCAATCCAGCGAACGGGCGGTGACCGTGGCCATGCAGGATTCCGGCGGCCCCTACGACTATCACCTGTCGCGGCACCTGCTGCGGCTGGCCGACCGCCACGAGATTCCGGTGCGCCGCGACCTGTTCCGCTACTACCACAGCGATGCGCAGTCGGCGATCACCGCCGGCCACGACATCCGCACCGCCCTGCTCGCCTTCGGCTGCGATGCCACCCACGGCTACGAGCGCACGCATATCGACAGCCTGCTGGCCCTCGGCAGGCTGATCTGCGCCTACCTGCTCAGCCCGCCGGTATTCGCCAGCGACGCACACCCGGAAAAGGCCTCGCTGGAGCGCTTCAGCCACCAGATCGGCGAGGACGTGCAACTGGAACCGGAGACGCGCGTGCCGGCACTGGAAGACGTGGTCGGCGACAAGCGGTAGCGCCCCGGAAACTTCACGCGCGCGTCGCCGACTCACCGGTGCTCCCCGTAGGGTGGGCTTCAGCCCACCACTGCCACACGCGGCCCTGTATCGCGTGGGCTGAAGCCCACCCTACCGCTGTTTGCGAGTGCCTTGCCGACCCCCGGTGTTCCCCCGTAGGGCGGGCTTCAGCCCACCACTGCCACACGCGGCCCCGTATCGCGTGGGCTGAAGCCCACCCTACCGCTGTTTACGAGCGCCTTAACGGCTCCCCGGTCTTCCCCCGTAGGGTGGGCTTCAGCCCACCGCTGCCACACGCAGCCCCCTATCGCGTGGGCTGAAGCCCACCCTACCGATGTTTGCGAGCGCCTTAACGGCTCCCCGGTGTTCTCCCGTAGGGTGGGCTTCAGCCCACCGACGCCACACGCAGCTCCGTATCGCGTGGGCTGAAGCCCACCCTACGGGCGAGGTCGGCCGACGGCGCTAGAACAACCCCATCTGCCCATCCACCAACGCGGTGAAGCTGTCGTCCACGAACGGCAGGATGGCGTCCGCCACCGGTTGCAGCTGACGGGTCACGTAGTGGTCGTAGTCGATCGGCGTGCGGCGCGCTTCGAGCGGCTCCGGCCCGGCGAGGGTGATCACGTAGCTGATCCAGCCGCCACGCTGGTATTGCCGCGGGCGGCCCTGCCGGTCGTTGTGCTCGTCGGCCAGGCGCGCCGCGCGCACCTGCGGCGGGACGTTGCGCTGGTAGTCGTCGAGCCGCCGACGCAGGCGCTTGCGATAGACCAGCAGCTCGTCCAGCTCGCCGGCCAGGGTACGGCGCACGTAGTCGCGCACATAATCCTGGTACGGCTGGCGGTTGAAGATGCGCAGGTAGAGTTCCTGCTGGAAGCGCTGGGCCAGCGGCGACCAGTCGGTGCGCACAGTCTCCAGGCCCTTGTAGACCATTTCCTCGCTGCCGTCGGCACGCCGCACCAGGCCGGCGTAGCGCTTCTTGCTGCC
>NZ_DJTK01000069.1:21653-21872 GCF_002438225.1 Pseudomonas sp. UBA6310
CGGCGTAGCGCTTCTTGCTGCCCTCCTCCGCGCCGCGGATGGTCGGCATCAGGAAGCGTCGGAAGTGCGTCTCGAACTGCAGCTCCAGCGCGCTTTCCAGGCCGTATTCGTCGCGCAGGTGCGCCCGCCACCAGTCGTTGACCCGCGCCACCAGCGCGCGGCCGATGCGTGCGGCCTCGTCTTCGTCGTATTCGCGACCGAGCCAGACGAAGGTGGAGT
>NZ_DJTK01000028.1:0-27387 GCF_002438225.1 Pseudomonas sp. UBA6310
CGGTCGCCGATGACGGCCAGTATCAGCGCGGCGCACGCGAGCAGCAGGCCGAGTCGCCGCGGCCGGCGCAGCGCCTGGGCAATCGACAGGCCGAGGGCGAGCGTCGGCAGCACGTTCAGCGTTGTCGCCTCGCCCACCAGCATGCGGTACGGCCCTTCCGCCAGCAGCGCGAACAGCAGCAGCGCGCCCAGGTAGCGCAGCAGGCGACGCGGCTCCGGCGCTGCCGGGCCGCGCGCGAGGTTGGCCGCGATGGCCAGGCAGAAGAATGGAAACGCCAGGCGGCCGAACGGATACAGCCAGCCCAGCGCCGGCCAGACGAAGCGCAGGTGGTCGAGCAGCATGCTCGCCAGCGCCAGCCACTTGAGCAGGTCCAGCGCTGTGTCGCGCCCTGCCGGCGATCCGTCCTTCCCCCTCATCCGGCCTCCGCTTTGCCCGTGGCGATCAGCCATTGACCGCCATTGTTGGGTAAAGTGAGCGGCGATGCTTTCACTGACTCGCAGGATCACCATGACCGACAACAGCCAGCAGTTCGCCAGCGACAACTACTCGGGCATCTGCCCGGAAGCCTGGGCGGCGATGGCCGAGGCCAACCAGGGCCATGCCCGCGCCTACGGCGACGACGACTGGACGGCGCGCGCCGCCGACCATTTCCGCGCGCTGTTCGAGACCGATTGCGAGGTGTTCTTCGCCTTCAACGGCACCGCCGCCAACTCCCTCGCGCTCGCCGCGCTGTGCCAGAGCTACCACAGCGTGATCTGCTCGGAGACCGCCCACGTCGAGACCGACGAATGCGGCGCGCCGGAATTCTTCTCCAACGGCTCCAAGCTGCTGGTGGCGCCCAGCCCGGACGGCAAGCTGAGCGCGGAGGCGGTGCGCCTGATCGCCAACAAGCGCCAGGACATCCACTTCCCGAAACCCCGCGTGGTCACCCTGACCCAGGCCACCGAGGTCGGCAGCGTCTATCGTCCCGAAGAAATCCGCGCGATCAGCGCCACCTGCCGCGAACTCGGCCTGCACCTGCACATGGACGGCGCACGCTTCTCCAACGCCTGCGCCTTCCTCGGCTGCACGCCGGCCGAGCTGACCTGGAAGGCCGGCGTCGACGTGCTCTGCTTCGGCGGCACCAAGAATGGCATGGCGGTCGGCGAGGCGATCCTGTTCTTCAACCGCGACCTGGCCGAAGACTTCGACTACCGCTGCAAGCAGGCCGGCCAGCTGGCCTCGAAGATGCGCTTCCTCTCCGCGCCTTGGGTCGGCCTGTTGCAGGACGGCGCCTGGTTGCGCCATGCCGAACACGCCAACGCCTGCGCGCGGCGCCTGGCCGAATGCGTCGCCGACGTGCCCGGCGTCCGGTTGATGTTCCCGGTCGAGGCCAACGGCGTGTTCCTGCAGTTGCCCGAGCCGGCACTGGAAGCCCTGCGCAACCGCGGCTGGCGCTTCTACACCTTCATCGGCAGCGGCGGCGCGCGCTTCATGTGCTCGTGGGATTCGCAGATGGAGCGGGTGGACGAGCTGGCCCGCGACATCCGCGACGTGGTCGGCGGTCTCTGATGGCGGCCACGCTCGGCTCGCCGGTGCCCATCCTGCGCAGCTTCGACGAGGCCAAGGCCAGGGCGTTCTACCTAGACTACCTGGGTTTTTCCGTCGACTGGGAACACCGCTTCGAGCCGGCGCTGCCGCTGTACATGCAACTGTCACGCGACGGCTGCCTGCTACACCTTTCCGAACACCACGGCGACGCCTGCCCCGGCGCGGCGCTGCGGATCGCCTGCGCCGACCTGCCTGCGCTGCACGCCGAACTCCAGGCGAAGGACTACGGGTTCGCCCGCCCGGGCATCGTCGAGACGCCCTGGGAAACCCGCGAAATGACGCTCCACGATCCGTTCGGCAATCGCCTGGTCTTCATCGACACGCCCAAGGACAGCTCAGCGCCATGATCACCTGCTACCTGCGTTACCTCATCGATCCGTACAAGCTCGCGGAATTCGAGCACTACGGCAAACTCTGGATACCGCTGGTGGAGAAGTTCGGCGGCACCCACCACGGCTACTTCCTGCCCAGCGAAGGCGCCAGCAATGTCGCCCTGGCGATGTTCAGCTTTCCCTCGCTGGCCGCCTACGAAACCTACCGCGAGCGCTCCCTCGCCGACGCCGAATGCCAGGCCGCCTTTCGCTACGCCGAGGAAACCCGCTGCATCGTCAGCTACGAACGCAGCTTCTTCCGCCCAGTCTTCAGCTAAACCCCCTGCATCCGGCTTACCCACAGCGCGCGTGGATGGCGCTGTGGATAAGCTGTACAGACCCGCCGCCAGCCCAGGGCCTGCGCCGCTTCCCGCCATCCGTACGTTTTTTGAGCGATTTCAACGAGTTGCCATCGCACTTTTGCACAATGCCTGTGCAACCGACTGTGGACAAGCTGTGCGGCCCCGACTGCAGGCCGCTGGTGACGGGGCTTTGCGCGGACTGTACGTTTATTGATCGATCACGAACCAGGCTTTCTATCCACAGGCGCCCTGGGTTGTTCACCTCGGGGAGCGGGATTTGTCGGCGACGCGGGGTTGCCGGTCGGCTGCGGGCGCTTGAACAGGGCAGGCCTTGCCGGATCGGCGGGCCGGGGCTGCGGCGCCGGATGGACATAGGGCTGCGGCGTGGCCGTGCCGGGCGAACCCGGCGCGGACGTTTGCGCGAAGGCGGCAGCGCCAAAGAGGCAGAGCAGGCAGGCGAGGAGGACTTTCATCGGGCGTCTCCGGAAGCGGATACACCTTGGACAACCTCGCGAGGCGATGGCTGCCCCCAGTCCTCAGGACGGCGTGCCGGACCGCTTGCGCCGTGCGCGACGGGCCAGCATGTTGAGCGCCTCGATCAGCGCCGAGAACGCCATCGCCGCGTACAGGTAGCCCTTCGGCACGTGGGCGCCGAAGCCTTCGGCGATCAACGTCATGCCGATCATGATCAGGAAGCCCAGCGCCAGCATGACCACCGTCGGGTTGTTGCCGATGAAGCGCGCCAGCGGATCGGCGGCGAGCAGCATCACGGTCACCGCCGCGACCACCGCGATCACCATGATCGGGATGTGCTCGGTCATGCCGACGGCGGTGATGATGCTGTCGATGGAGAACACCAGGTCGAGCACCAGAATCTGCACGATGGCCGAGGTGAAGCCGATGCTGGCGACCTTGCCGGTGAACAGGTCGCCTTCCGGCTCCGGGTCCACCGAGTGGTGGATTTCCTTGGTCGCCTTCCACAGCAGGAACAGGCCGCCGGCGATGAGGATCATGTCCTTCCAGGAGAACGCCTGGCCGAACACCTCGAACACCGGTTCGGTGAGCTGGACGATGTAGGCGACGGTGCCGAGCAGTCCCAGCCGCAACACCAGCGCCATGCCGATGCCCAGGCGGCGGGCCTTGGTGCGCTGATGTTCGGGGAGTTTGTTGGTGAGGATCGAGATGAACACCAGGTTATCGATGCCGAGCACGATCTCCATGGTGACCAGGGTGGCCAATGCAACCCAGGCGGCGGGGTTGCTGATGAGTTGCTGCGCGTATTCCATTTAGGCTCTCCGAAGGGTCCGGAGAATAGTACGTGGCCGGCCCTCCGGCGTTCCCTGCGACTTGGCAACAAGTCATTTCAGCCGACCAGCAATCCCTCCAGCGCGGCGCGCAGGCTGTCCGGAATCGGCACCGGGCGGTTCGACTGGCGGTCGACGAAAACGTGCACGAAACGCCCGGCGGCGCAGGCTTCATCCTCCCCTCCCTTGAACACCGCCAGTTCGTACTGCACCGAGCTGTTGCCCAGCCGGGCGACCCTCAGGCCGACCTCGATGCGCTCGGGAAAGGCGATGGAGGCGAAGTAGTCGCAGCTGGAGCTGACCACGAAGCCCACCACCTGGCCGGCGTGGATATCCAGCCCGCCGCGCTCGATCAGGAAAGTGTTCACCGCACTGTCGAAGTAGCTGTAGTAGACGACGTTGTTGACGTGGCCGTAGAGGTCGTTGTCGTGCCAGCGCGTGGTCACCGGCTGGAAGTGCCGGTAGTCGGCGCGAAGGTGCTGCGGCTGTGGCATGGGGAATCCTTGTCGGTATGGCGCTCAGTAGGCAGCCCGGTAGATCGCCAGGGCGTCGGCTTCGCTGACTTCGCGCGGGTTGTTCACCAGCAGGCGGGTCTGCAGCATGGCATCGGCCGCCAGGCGTTCGAGCATCGCCTCGGGAACGTTCGCATCGCGCAAGCGGCTGGGCAGCCCGTGGCGCGCATTGAGCGCCGCCAGCTCGGCGATGAACTGCTCCACCAGGCTCTCCGCGCTGCCGGCCTGCAGCCGCTCGCCAAGCAGCAGCGGCGCCAGTTCGGCGTAGTGCGCGCTGGCCGCCGGCGCATTGAAGCGCAGCACGTGCGGCAGCACCAGCGCGTTGCTCAGCCCGTGGGGAATGTGGAAATGCCCGCCCAGCGGATAGGCCAGCGCGTGCACCGCGGCCACCGGCGAGTTGGCGAACGCCTGCCCGGCCAGGCAGGCGCCGAGCAGCATGGCCTGGCGTGCCTCGCGGTTCTGTCCGTTGTGCACCGCCTCGCCGAGGTTGGCCGCCAGCAGGCGCAACGCCTCGCGGGCGAGCAGGTCGGACAGCGGATTCTTCTTGTGCGCGCTGGTGTAGGCCTCGATGGCATGCACCATGGCATCGATCCCGGTGGCGGCGGTCACCGCCGGCGGCAGGCCGAGGGTCAGCTCGGCGTCGAGCAGGGCCAGATCCGGCAGCAGCAGCGGCGAGACCACGCCCATCTTGGTCGTCTCGCCGGTGGTGACGATGGAGATCGGCGTCACCTCCGAGCCGGTGCCGGCGGTGGTGGGCACCTGGATCAGCGGCAGGCGCTGGCCACGCGCATTGCCGACGCCGTAGAGGTCGGCCAGTTCCTGGGTGCCTTGCGGATGGGCGAGCAGCGCGACCAGCTTGGCGACGTCCATCGAGCTGCCGCCGCCGAAGCCGACGATCAGCTCGGCCTGCAGCGACCTGGCCCGGGCCGCGGCGTCCAGCACCACTGCTTCCGGTGGATCGGCGAGCACCTGATCGAAGACCGCCACGGCGACGCCCTCCGCGGCGAAGCCGGGCAGCACGCCGTCGAGCAGCTTGAAGCGGGTGATGCCGGGATCGGTGACGATCAGCACAGAGTGCGCGCCACGTTCGCGACAGAGCGCGGCGAGCCGGCGCGCGGCGCCGCTCTCGCAGATCAGTTGGGCAGTGGTGGCGAAGCTGAAGGGTTGCATGGGGTGCTCCTTCTTTCTTGTGATGGGACGCACGCAGCGCCCGGCCGTGACGCCGGGCGCGCCGGATCAGAAGGCGAAATCCGCCTCCGGCAGCGTCATCAGGCAGTCCGCACCGCCGAGCAGCGCCTCGCGGTGCATGCTGGCGCGCGGCAGCACGCGGCGCAGGTAGAAGTCCGCGCTGTGCAGCTTGGCCTGGTAGAACGCCGTCTCGCCGCTGCCGCTGTCCAGCGCTTCCTGCGCCCGGGTTGCGGCCTGCAACCAGAGCGCCCCGAGCATCGTGTAGGCCGAGTAGGCGAGGAAGTCCACCGAGGTGGCGCCGATTTCCTGCGGGTTGCGTGCGCTGATGGCCAGCACGTGGGCGCTCAGCTCGCGCCACTCCAACAACCGCGTCTGCACGCTGGCCGCCATCGCCGCCAGCGCCGGACGCCCGGCGGGGGCCTCGCAGGCAGCGAGCAGTTCGTCCTGCAGCGCGCCGATCTCCGCGCCGCCGTCGCCGAGCAGCTTGCGGCGGATCAGGTCGAGCGCCTGGATGCCGTTGGTGCCCTCGTAGAGCTGGGTGATGCGGCTGTCGCGCATCAGTTGCTCCATGCCCCACTCGCGGATGTAGCCGTGCCCGCCGTAGATCTGCACGCCGAGGCTGGCGACTTCCTGGCCCATGTCGGTGAAGAACGCCTTGACGATCGGGATCAGCAGCGCGGCGCGCCGGCCAGCGGCCTTGCGCGTCGCCTCGTCCGGGTGGCCGTGCTCCAGGTCGAGCTGGCGCGCGGTGTAGGCGGCCAGCATGCGGCTGCCCTCGACCAGGGTCTTCTGGGTCAGCAGCATGCGCCGCACGTCCGGGTGGACGATGATCGGGTCGGCCGCCTTGTCCGGCTGTTGCGCGCCGGCCAGGCCGCGCGACTGCAGGCGTTCGCGGGCGTAGGCGAGCGAGCCCTGCCAGGCCTGTTCGGCGATGCCCAGGCCCTGCAGGCCGACCTGGAAGCGCGCGTCGTTCATCATGGTGAACATGCAGGCCAGGCCCTGGTTGGCGCCGCCCACCAGCCAGCCGGTGGCGCCGTCGAAGTTCATCACGCAGGTCGCCGCGCCCTTGATGCCCATCTTGTGTTCGATGGCGCCGCAGGACAGCGCGTTGCGCGCGCCGGGCGTGCCGTCCGGGTTGGCGATGAACTTGGGCACCAGCAGCAGGCTGATGCCCTTCACGCCGGCCGGCGCGTCCGGCAGGCGGGCGAGCACCAGGTGCACGATGTTCTCGCTCATGTCGTGCTCGCCGCCGCTGATGAAGATCTTGCTGCCGCTGACCCGGTAGCTGCCGTCCGCCTGCGGCTCGGCGCGGGTACGCAGCAGCGCCAGGTCGGTGCCGGCCTGCGGCTCGGTGAGGCACATGGTGCCGGTCCAGCTGCCGCTCACCATCTTCTCCAGGTAGGCATCCTTGAGCGCCTCGCTGCCGTGCTTGTACAGCGCCAGCACGGCGCCCTCGGTGAGCCCGGAATAGATGCGGAACGACAGGCTCGCGCCCATCAGCATCTCGTGGAAATTGCACGCCACCAGTTGCGGAAAGCCCTGGCCGCCGTACTGTTCCGGCCCGGTCATGCTCGCCCAGCCGTTTTCGACGAACTGCGCGTAGGCCTCGCAAAAGCCTTGCGGCGTGGTCACCGCGCCGTCGACGAGGCTGACACCCTCCTCGTCGCTGTGCGGATTGAGCGGCGCCACCACCTCGCCGGTGTAGCGCGCGGCCTCTTCCAGCACGCCGTCGATCAGCTCGCGGTCGAGGCCGTTGCCGAGCTGTTCGCAATGCGCGGTGACGTCGAAGAGTTCGTGCAGCACGAAGCGCATGTCGCGCAGGGGAGCCTGGTAGTTCATGCGCGGCCCTCCTTCACGTCGCTCAGGCGCTGCCCGGAGGCGGCCAGGCGATCGATCAGCGCGGCCGGCTGCCAGTGGTCGCCGAAACGCGCGCGCAGGTCATCCAGGCGGTCGCGGATCGAGGCCAGCCCCTGGCCATCGGCCCAGCTCATCGGGCCGCCCTTGTCGGCCGGGAAACCGTAGCCGTTGAGGTAGACCAGGTCGACGTCATGGCTGCTGGCGGCGATGCCTTCGTCGAGGATCTTCGCGCCCTCGTTGACCAGCGCCAGCAGGCAGCGCTCGAGGATTTCCTCGGGGCCGATCTCGCGGCGCGTGTAGCCGAGGGATTCGGACACCTCCAGCACCAACGCGTCGACCTCGGGGTCGTGTTCGGCCTGGCGGCTGCCTTCGGCGTAGCGGTAGTAGCCCATGCGCGCCTTCTGGCCGAAGCGGCCGAGCTCGCAGAGGCGGTTGTCGACCTGCACCTCGGCGGCGTTCTGGCCTTCGCCCGCCAGCTGGCGGGCGCGCCACTCGAGGTCGATGCCCACCACGTCGTACATGCGGAACGGCCCCATGGCGAAACCGAAGCCCTGCAGCGCGGCGTCCACCTGATGCGGGTAGGCGCCTTCCAGCAGCATCGCCCGCGCCTCGCGCACGTAGGTGGCGAGCATGCGGTTGCCGATGAAACCGTCGCAGTTGCCGGCCACCACGCTGACCTTGCCCATGCGCTGGCCGAGTTCGACGGCGGCTTGCAGCACCGCCTTGTCGGTACGCGCGCCGCGCACGATTTCCAGCAGCTTCATGATGTGCGCCGGGCTGAAGAAGTGCAGGCCGAGCACCTGTTCGGGCCGCGCGGTGACGGCGGCGATGGCGTCGATGTCCAGCGCCGAGGTGTTGCTGGCGAGGATCGCCGACGGCTTCAGGGTCTTGTCCAGCTCGCGGAAGATGCTCTGCTTGAGTTCGAGGTTCTCGTAGACCGCCTCGATCACCAGGTCGGCGTCCGCCAGCGCGGCATAGCCGTCCACCGCACGCACCCGCGCCAGGCGCTCGGCCGCCTCGGCCTCGCTGATGCGGCCCTGGCGCACGTTGTGCGCGTTGGTGTCGGCGACCACGCCGAGCGCCTGCTCGAGCATCTGCGGATTGTTGTCCAGCCAGAGCACCTGCACGCCGGCGTTGGCCAGGCTCATGACGATCCCGCGGCCCATGGTTCCGGCGCCGATGACGGCGGCCAGTTGGAGAGAGTAAGTGCTCATCAAACGTCCTCTTGTTGTTCGGTGGACCGCCCGGATGGCCCGGCGACCTGTCCCGTGGATGGAGGGCAGGAATGGAAACGGGCACGGTCGAAGCCGGTCAGCTGCGCACTATTTTTCAAATCCGCCGTTCTGATAAGTCGTATCAAGACGATGAATATCGCCTCCTACGCCGCCCACGACCTGAGTTGCAGCATCGCGACGGGCCGTTTCGTCGCACCCCGAACCGGCAGCGAGCGCTCTGCACTAGCCGTTTCGGCAATCTGGTACTACGCTGCGCGCTATCGGTACCGGCGACGAAACACAATAAGGATGCCCCCAGCCGGCATAACCGGATTCACGCTGTAAGGAATCACCCAATGGACGCCATTTCCCTTGCGTTAACGACCTGGGCACTGCTGATTTTCGTGGCATTGGTGATGTGGCGGCAGTTGCTGGTGCCGCTCAATCCCCGCGCCATGGTGCTGACCACCAACTTCCCCCTGGTTTCCCAATACGGCGCCCGCCGTTCCGCCGCCGGCACCAAGGGTTTCACCCTATATCTCTGCAATTTCGGCGAGCAGCCGGAGACGGTGCAGGACCTGATGCTGCGCAATCAGCGGCATGACCGCCTGCGCCTGGGCGAGATCAGGATCGAAGCCGGCGACATTCCGACCTTGATCGATCCGCAGCAGCCGATCTGCCTGAGAATGCTCGCCATCGTGCCGATCGACTGCCCATGGGAGGCGATCGACGAGGATTTCGACGGGATCGAGGCCGAACTGGACGATGGCAGCGTGCTCCGCCTGCCCAATTCCGAAGTGCAACGCATCAAGTCGATTGCTCGCCTGCTGCCGCATCGCCACGCCTCGCCATTCAGCATCAGCTGACGGGGGTCGGCAGCCGCCGCGCCCCCTCCGAATCGGCCGGCGCCCCTGCCGGCCGCGGATGCCTTTTACATCTGCACCACTGACTTGACCTGCGTACTGGCCATTTGCCCAGGCCGGCTATATCCTGCGCGCCGAAATGTCCCCCCACAGGCTCCCCGGCGCTCGCCAACAGGTTCTGCGAAGCCTGCGCCGACGCCGGATTCGGCCGCTCAGGAAGGTTCGTCCAGATGACCCAGATGTCGATCGCGATTTGGATTTTCGTCCTGTCGGCTGGAACGGCGTGGGCGCTCCGGTACGTCTCGCGGCTCCGCCGGGAGCAGCCGATCCTGATCACCACGCAGTTGCCCGCCCAGGGCGGGCGCGTCGATACGGCCGGCGCCAACCTGCGCGCCCCGGGGCCGGGCTTCATCCTCTACCTGTGCAACTTCCGTGGTCGTCAGCGCACCGTCAGCGCACTGCTGTTTCGCTACGACCAGGGCCGCCAGCTGCAACTGGGCGCGTTGACCCTGAGCGGCGGGGATCTGGGTGTGGCGATGAACAGCGCGCCGATCACCTTGCAGGGCCGCGCCATCCACCCGTTCGCCTGCCCCTGGTCGGCGATGAATGCGGGCTTCATCGGCATCGAGGTGGAGCTGGACGACGGCGCCACCTATCGCCTGGCCGACGCCGAGGTGGCGCGGCTGAGAGCCGTCGCCGAGCAACGCCAGGCGCCGCTCGCGCCGCCCATGCAGCCGCTGCCGGCGCGCTGACCGGCCAGAACGAAAGCGCCCGACCCCTTTCGGGCGTCGGGCGCATGGCGCTGCAAGACCGCTAAGCGAAGTCAGTCCTTGCCCAGCGCTTCCTGCTTGGCGAGGAATTCCTCCTGCAACAGCGCGTCGGTGACACGCTCGGGGTCTGCCTCCAACAGCGGATCGGCCAGATGGCCGGTGGAGACCGACTTGGCGTCGAGGCGGCCCATCAAGTGTTCGAGCGCATGACGCATCTTTTCCGCGGCGCCATCCACCGCCTGGTTCATGGATTCGGATTTGTGGGTGACGGAAAGCGGCTGGTGGCCCTTCGGACGCACTTCGATCTGGCAACGCTTGTCGTCGGCGCCGGCCTTCTTGGCGTTCTCATCGCTGAGGTGGACTTCGACGCGGGTAAGGAAATCCTCGAATCGGTCGAGTCGCCCCAACACGGCTGCGCTGACCCAATCCTGAACGGAAGCACTCGCGACGATCTGATTGCTGTTCACTTGAACCTGCATGAAATTTCCTCGTTTCTTGTGTACTTCTCTTTTCGAGGCTCGCGAGAGCGTCGAGGTTCACCCGATCATGCTCTGCCGGACGGGAAATCGTAAGAAGCCATGAGCGCCGCAATCGGACGGATTCGCGCCATCCACGAAAAAGGCGCGCCCGTGGGCGCGCCTTTTCGCAGTGCGGATCGATCAGAAGCTGTTTCTAGAAATGATTGCGCAACACCACTTCATCGAACGGCAGCTTGCCGATGCGCGGCTTGGGCTCGATGGTCTGTTTGCCGATGGCGACCATCAGGCCGATCACGTGGTTGGCCGGCAGGCGGATCAGCTTGGCCACGGCGTCGAAGTCGAAGCCGTCCATCGGGCAGGAGTCGAGGCCCTTGCCGCGCGCGGCGAGCATCAGCGTCTGCGCCATGAGCCCGCAGCTGCGCATGGTTTCGTCGCGCTGCACCTGCGGCTTGTCGCGGTAGTAGGCGTCGATGGCGCCGGCCATGTAGTCCTGCACTTCCGACGGCGCGCCTTCCCAGACGCGTTTCACGTTCTTCTCCCAGCTATCGACCTGAGCGCAGACCACCACCAGCATCGAGGCATTGGTCATCTGCGCCTGGCCCCAGCCCGCCTCGCGAATCTGCGCGCGCAGGGCGGCATCGCTGACTTCCACCAGGCGCACGTGCTGCAGGTTGAACGCCGAAGGAGCTAGCAGCGCGAGGCGCAGCAGGTCGTTCTTCTCCTCCGCGCTGAGGACGAAGGCCGGATCGTAGCCCTTGACCGCGCGGCGGGTGGTGATCGCTTCTTCTATGTGCATATGGACTCCGGAACAGATGAGGACGGGCGCCCATGCTAGGCAGCGCCGTGCCGGCAATCCACTGTCTTTTGCCGATGGAAAGGATCGAACGGCCCGATAATTTCTGCCGCGCTAGCCGGCATTCGGGGCCTTGCCGGCGATTTTCCAGTAGGCCGACCAGAGTTCGGCGAGGCTCTCGGGTTTCTCCGCGTAGAGCCGCGCGCCAAGCTCCAGGGCGTCTTCGAACAGGCGCAGGCGACGCGCCTCGACGGCGAGGGTGATGGTCTTGCGCGTGCTCGGCGCACCGAACAGCGCCGGCTGCTCGTCGATCAGCAGGTGCAGCAGCGCCAGGTCGTGATCGTCGCCCAGGTAGCCGGCGAGGGTTTCCAGGCTCTTCTGCCGGGCCTTGAGCAGATGCGGCCAGGCATCGCGCAGCAGGCGCGTCTGATACCAGTGATCCTTGACCCGCTTGCGCCACTCGTGGAGCAGTTCATCGCTGCGCTTCTGCTGCACCGCTTTCATCGCCCGGCGCCCCTCCTGGCAGGTACGCAGCACCCCGGCCTTGAACAGCGCGAAGCCCTGCGCGCGCAGCGGCCAGTCGGCCACCGCCTCGCTGGCCGCGCCGAGGCTGGCGAGCAGCTCGGCGTGGGCCTGCGGCTGGTCGGGTGCGATATCCGCCGCCCGCGCCTGCAACCGCGCCCGCACGCGCTTCATCGCCGCACTGGAGAAGCGCCGCGGGTCTTCGGCGACCAGCGCATCCCAGCATTCCACCATCGCTGCGGCATCGCGCAGGCTCGACAGCTGCTGGCCGATGTCGCGGAACTGGCGGTTGTGGCGGGTGAAGAGCTTCTTGCCGAGCGGCTTGTGCACCAGGCGCAACAGCGCACGGATTTCCTTGAGCCGCTTGCGCGCATCGTGCACACCGGTGGGCGTGCTACTGTCCAGCGCGGCGACGGCCTCGGCGATACGCTCCCTGGCGACCCGCCGCACCTCGTCGTCGGCGTGGCGTCGGGCATGGATTCGAAACGACATGATTCCCCCGTGAGTTCGCTGCGCGGTGGCACGCTGCGAGCGAGCGTATCCGCGCGGCGCGGGAGGCGGTAGCCGGCCACGGCAATCTTCATCAAACCGTCACATTCGACCCGCAGGCCTCTAGCGCGGCGGCCTGCGTGCATCGCGATCGGCCCTCTCGCCGAGGTACCAGCCGAGCGCGCCCCACAGCGCCGCGCACACCGCGCCGACCAGCGCCACCAGCACCGCGCCCTGGCCCAGCAGATCGAGCAGGCTCTTGGCCCAGCCGCTGATGGCGTCGCCGCCGCGGTAAACCACGGTGTCGATGAAGTTCTTCGCCTTGTACTTGCTCTGCGCGTCCAGTGGCGCGAAGAGCATCTCCCGGCCGGGGCGGACGAAGGCGTACTCGCCGATGCGCCGCACGATCATCAGGCCGGCGAGCATGGCGAAGGTCGGCGCCAGTGCCAGGCCGACGAAACCAAGGCAGAGCAGCGCCGGCACCAGCGTCAGCAGTGCGCGCATGCCGAAGCGCTGGGCGACGCGGCCGGTGACGAACACCTGGGCGAGCAGCGCTCCGGCCTGCACGACGAAGTCGATCAGGCCGAACACCCGGACCTGTTCGTTACGCTCGGGAAACAGTTCGGCGACCAGCCGCGCCTGCTCGAAATAGAGAAAGGTGCTCACCGTGGCGAGCAGGATGACAAACCCCGAGACGCCGAGCAGATAGCGCGAGCGGATGACCCGCAGCATGCCGCTGAACGGATTCCCGGCCACCGGGCGTCGCGGGCTCTCCGCCGCCTGCGCCCCCGGGCGCCCGGCCCCGCCGCGCTCGCGCCAGGCCATCAGGTAGTGCTTGAGCAGCAGCGCCGCGCCCAGCAGCAGGGCAGACAGCAGCGCCAGCCCGGCCTGGCCGAGCGTGCCCACCAGCAACGCGGCGAGCGCCGGGCCGACCAGCCCGCCGACACTGGCACCGGCGGCGATGAAGGCGAACAGGCGCCTGGCCTGCGGCGAATCGAACACGTCGGCCATCAGGCTCCAGGCCACCGAGACGACGAACAGGTTGTAGACCGAGATCCACACGTAGAACACCCGTGCCATCCACACGCTGTCGCTGTGCGCGGCGAACAGCGCGGCGAAGGCCAGCAGGTTGAGGCAGAAGAAGCCGTAGACCCAGTCGATGAAATGGATGCGCGGCACCCTCGAGTTGAGCCAGGCGAACGCCGGCACGGCGACCAGCATCACCACGAAGGTGGCGGTGAACAGCCATTGCAGGTTCTCCACGCCGCCCTGGATACCCATCGCCTCGCGGATCGGGCGCAGCATGAAGTAGCCGCTGAACAGGCAGAAGAACAAACCGAAGCCGGCCAGCGCCGGCAGCAGTTCGCCCGGGCGGGCGTTGATGGCAACGGACAGCCGCCGCGTCAGGGGATGATCGGACATGGGATTCCCGTGGTGGTCAGGGCTGCGCGGGCGGCCTACGCCGTCCGCATCCCGTCAGGCGAACTCGGCGGCGATCTGCTCGCGCTGCCTGGCATCCGGCAGGCGACCCTGGCCGGCGAGCAGGTTGTCGGCCATGTAGCGCGGGTTGGAGGTCGCCGGGATCACCGCCGTCACAGCCGGGTCGGCGAGCACGAACTTGAGCATCAGCTGCGCCCAGGAACTGGCGCCCAGCTCGGCCACCGCCCAGCCCGGCAGCGCCTTGCCCTTGACCCGGGCGAACAGCTGGCCGGCGCCGTAGGTGCGGTTGATCAGCGTGGCGATGCCGTGCTCGGCGCAGAACGGCAGCAGGCGCTTCTCGGCATTGCGCGCCGCCACCGAATAGTTGAACTGGACGAAGTCGACCTTCTCCTTCTGCAACACCGCGATCAGGTCGTCGTGGGCCGACTCGACGTAGTGGGTGATGCCGACGTAGCGAATCCGCCCCTGCTCCTTCAGCTCGCGCAACAGGCCCAGCTGGGTGGTGGTGTCCTGCAGGTTGTGCACCTGGATAAGGTCGATCCTGTCGGTCTGCAGCGCCTTGAAGCTGGCCTCGATCTGCCGCTGCCCGGCCTCGCGCCCGGTGGACGAGACCTTGGTGGCGAGGAACACCTTGTCGCGCGCACCGACGCGCTTCACCAGTTCGCCGCTCACCGCCTCGGCATCGCCGTAGCTGGGCGCGGTATCGATCAGCCGCGCACCGCCGGCGACGAAAGCCTTCATCACCTCCAGCAGCTCGGCCATTTCGCCCGAGCCGGGATCGACGTTGAAGGTCCGCGAAGTGCCCAGGCCGATCGCCGGCAGGCGCTCCCCGGACGACGGGATGCTGCGCATCAGCAGGCCGTCGGCGGCGAAGGCCGAAGCCGGCAGCAACGGCGCGAGCCCGGCCATGGCGGCGAGAAGGGATGACTGCTGGACGAACTGGCGACGCGTGGGCATGAGAGGCCTCCGGGCAAGGTTCAAACGTCCGCCTCGCGAGGCGGCAGGCGGACCTCAGTATGGCCGGACCTGCCGCCGCCCTCGTCACGCCTGGGTGGAAGCTTTGTTTCAGGAATTGACCGGAGCGCTCAGACCTGCGCTTCGGCCCACGCGCGCACCTGCGCGTAGGGGTATTCGCCCAGCGCCGCGAACCCGTCGATGCCCTTCGCCTTGAGCTTGCTGAACAGCGGCGCGCCGATGCCGCAGAGGAAGCGGGTGAGCGCCTCGCTGCTCGGCGGCTTGCCCTTGAGCGCCTCGTAGCGCTGGATGAACGCGCCGCACAGCGCATGGAAACTCTTGCCCTGCAGCGGCGCCAGCGCCGGCGCTGCAGGCAGCCGCGCGACCCGCCCCTGGCACACCGAGCAGTGCCCGCAGTGCCGCGGCGCCTGTTCGTCGCCGAAATACGCGGCCAGGCGCTGGCTCAGGCAGCGATCGCTGGCGAACAGTTCGAGCATGGCGTGGATGCGGGCGATCTCGCTGGATTCCTGCTGGCGGAAATAGTCATGCAGTTCGCCGCTGAGCCGATCGATGGCGAACTCGCCGCGCAGCCGTTCGTAGACTTCGGTCATCTGCTTGCTCTCCAGCTCGATCCAGCCGCGCTCCTGGAGCCAGTCCAGCGCCTTGACCACCCGTCCGCGCTCGGCGCGGTGCTGGTTGTAGAGCGCCTCGAAATCCACCGTGCACCAGGTCCGTGCGCGGGCAGAACTGTGCACGATGGCCTCGACGAACTGGCGGCGCTCGCCGTCGAACTTCTCTAGCAGGTCGTCCGGTTCGATCAGGTACTTGAAGCGGTACTCGGCGAAATAGGCGTAGCGCGGGGCGATGATGCCGCGCAGTTCCAGCTGCACCAGCAACGTCTTCAGCGGCAGCGGGCGGATGTTGCTCTGCTCGCTCAGCGCGCCCAGCAACAGCTCCCACTGGCCGCCTTCGGCCTGGCGGATTTCCTCGAGCACCTCGCGGATGCCGTCGAGCTCCGGGGTGTCGCCGTAGACGAAGTTCTCCAGCACGCTGAGGCTGTCGCGATTCGCCAGCACCAGGCAATCCGAAGGGCGGCCGTCGCGGCCGGCGCGGCCGATCTCCTGGCTGTAGTTCTCGATCGATTTCGGCAGGTCGAAGTGCACCACGTTGCGGATGTCGCTCTTGTCGATGCCCATGCCGAAGGCGATGGTGGCGACGATGCAGTTGATCCGCCCGTCCATGAACTGCCGCTGGATCGCCTCTCGCTGCTCGTGCGGCATGCCGGCGTGGTAGGCGCTGGCCGGCACGCCGCTGGCGCCGAGGTGGGCGGCGACCTGCTCGGCGGTCTTCTGCTGGGTGACGTAGACGATTGCCGGCTCGCCGGCCTTGGCGCCGAGCCATTCGACCAGCCGGCGCAGCTTGTCGCGCCCGGCCACCGGTTCCACCAGCAGGTTGAGATTGGCCCGGTAGAAGCCGGTGGTGATCACGTCGCCCGCGGCGATGGCGAACTTGGCCTGCATGTCGGCGATCACCGGCGGCGTCGCCGTGGCGGTCAGCAGCAGCACCTGGGGAATGCCGAACTGGCGCGCGTAGTCCGGCAGCTTGAGGTAGTCGGGGCGAAAGTTGTGGCCCCACTCGGAGATGCAGTGCGCCTCGTCCACCACCAGCAGCGAGATCGGCACCTGGGCGATGAAGTGGCGGAAGCGCTCGTTCTTCAGCCGCTCCACCGAGATCATCAGGATCTTCAGCTCGCCGGACTTGGCCCGCGCCATCACCGCGCTGGCGTCCTCGCGGCTCTGCGCCGAGTCGATGCTGGCGGCGGCGATCCCGTGGCGGTGAAGGAACGCCAGCTGGTCCTGCATCAGCGCTAGCAAGGGCGAGACGACCAGCGTCAGGTTGGGCAGCAGCAACGCCGGCAGCTGATAGCACAGCGATTTGCCGGAACCGGTGGGAAAGATCGCCGCCGCCGAACGGCCGTCGATCACCGCGCGGATGGCGGCCTCCTGGCCCGGACGGAAACCGTCGTAGCCAAAGACGTCGGCGAGGGTCTGTTCGATCATGGCTTACCTCGGTAGATCGGCCGGCGCGGAAACGGCGCACGGCGCAGGGCAGCCGGCACGGTAGCAGAGCCTCGTCCCGCGCGGGTCATCCGCCGCTGCAAAGCCGCGTGGCCGCAGGCACTATGAGGGTTCATCCACCGGAGCAACGCCATGAACGTCAGCGACGCCATCCGCCAGCGCAGCTCGATACGCGCCTTTACCCCCACCGAGGTGCCCGAAGCGCTGCTGCGCGAGCTTCTCGACGTGGCGCGTCATGCGCCGTCCGGCGGCAACCTGCAGCCATGGAAGGTCATTGCCGTCGCCGGCGACGAACGCCGCGCGGTGATCGACGCGGTGGGCGCCGCGCTGCGGGCCAACCCGCAGGGCGAGATCGGCGAGCGGCGGGTCTACCCGGACCCGCTCTGGTCGCCCTATCGCGAGCGCCGTCACGAGGTCGGCGAGGCGCTCTACGCGACCCTTGGCATCGCCCGCGACGACAAGCCCGCGCGCTACCGTCAGTTCGCCCGCAACATGGAATTCTTCGGCGCGCCGGTCGGGCTGTTCTTCGTCATCGACGCGCGCATGGGGCACGGCCAGTGGGCACACCTGGGAATGTTCATGCAGACCCTGGCCCTCGCCGCGCAGGAGCGCGGGCTGTCCACCTGCATGCAGGAATACTGGGCGCAGGGGCGCGAAACGCTGAAACGGCACTTCGCCCTGCCCGAGCAGGAGATGATCTATTGTGCCATGGCGCTGGGCTACGCCGACCCGGACGCTCCGGTGAATGCCCTGCGCGCCAGCCGGATCGCCGTGGAGGCGTTCGCCGAATTCCGCGGTTTCTGAGCCAACGAAAAAGGCCGCCCGAAGGCGGCCTTTCCTGGCGCGGAACCGCTTACAGCTGCGGGCCGGCGGCTTTGATCGCCTCGGAAACGTCGAACTTCTTGAAGTTCTCGATGAACAGGCTGGCCAGCCCCTTCGCCGCTTCGTCGTAGGCGTTCTGGTCTTCCCAGGTGTTGCGCGGGTTGAGCAGCTGGGTCTCGACGCCCGGCACGGCCTTCGGCACGCGCAGGTTGATGATCGGCAGTTGCTCGGTCTCGGCGCCGATCAGCGCGCCGCTCTGGATCGCCGCGATCACGCCACGGGTGGTCGGGATGTTGAAGCGCTTGCCGACGCCATAGCCACCGCCGGTCCAGCCAGTGTTGACCAGGTAGACCTTGGAGCCGAATGCGCGGATGCGCTTGATCAGCAGCTCGGCGTAGACGCCGGCCGGACGCGGGAAGAACGGCGCGCCGAAGCAGGTGGAGAAGGTCGACTTGATGCCGGCGCCCGAGCCCATCTCGGTGGAGCCGACCAGCGCGGTGTAACCGGAGAGGAAGTGGTACGCCGCCTGCTCTTCGTCGAGGATCGACACGGGCGGCAGCACGCCGGTCAGGTCGCAGGTGAGGAAGATCACCGCGTTCGGCTCGCCGCCGAGGTTCTGCTGCGAGCGCTTCTCGACGTATTCCAGCGGGTAGGCCGCGCGGCTGTTCTGGGTCAGGCTGTCGTCGCTGTAATCCGGCACGCGCTTGTCGTCGAGCACGACGTTTTCCAGCACGGTGCCGAACTGGATGGCCTTCCAGATCACCGGCTCGTTCTTCTCGGACAGGTCGATGCACTTGGCGTAGCAGCCGCCCTCGATGTTGAACACCACGCCGGTGCCCCAGCCGTGCTCGTCGTCGCCGATCAGGTAGCGGCTTTCGTCGGCCGAGAGGGTGGTCTTGCCGGTGCCGGACAGGCCGAAGAACAACGTCACGTCGCCTTCCTCGCCGATGTTGGCGGCGCAGTGCATCGGCAGCACGTCGGCGGCCGGCAGCAGGAAGTTCTGCACGCTGAACATGGCTTTCTTCATCTCGCCTGCGTAGCGCATGCCGGCGATCAGGACTTTCTTCTGCGCGAAGTTGAGGATCACGCAGCCGTCGGAGTTGGTGCCATCACGCTCGGGCACGCACTCGAAGTTGGCGACGTTCAGCACCTGCCACTCGTCCTTGCCAGACGGGTTGTACTCGGCGGGTTCGATGAACAGCTGACGACCGAAGAGGTTCTGCCAGGCCGTGGCAGTGGTCATCTTGACCGGCAGGTAGTGGGTCTCGGCCGAGCCTACGTGGACATGCGAAACGAAGCTGTCCTGGGCGTCGGAGAAGGCCTGCACGCGGTCCCACAGGGCATCGAACTTGTCGGCCGGGAACTTGCGGTTGATCGCACCCCAGCCGATGTCGGCGGTGGTGCTGGGCTCGTCCACGATGAAGCGGTCGGCCGGCGAGCGACCGGTGCGGTGCCCGGTTCTCACCACCAGCGCGCCATTGGCGGCCAATTCGCCTTCGCCGCGGCGAATGGCTTCTTCGACCAGCTGCGACGTGCTGATGTCGGTGTAAACGGCTTGTATGGCTTGGTTCATGGCGTCCTCGTTGGTCTCAGCCGGATGCTTCCTAACGATCTGTAGTGAACTCTTTGCCCGGCTACAGCATGAGAAAAGTGTGCCGGATTATGCCAGAGGATGTGCTGCAAGTGCGAGGCGGCGGCGCAGAGCCAGAAAGGACGGGGGTCGCGGTGGCAGACCATGGTCTTCCCTGGATTCGTGTTGGCGTCCGTATCGCGCCCAGAGGCAGCAACCTCGTCGGAGTCGTCACCGGTTCTGGGGGCAGTTCAAAGGTCTAGCCTGGTGCAGTCCTGCTTCGCTCTGGCGTGGTTCGCGAGCCCGGCGGGCGCGCGGATTGGCGAGCGAAGCGGTAGCAACGACGCGTATAGAGTCCGTCGGCTGTCGTTAGTTTCCGGATTCGCCAGCAAAACGGCACTACGGGCGACAGCGCCACCTTTATGGCACCCGCCCTACCCGCTTGTCCAGATGCCGGGGATCGGGCGGGGCTCCAGCGGGTGCCCGCGCCGATCAGTGGCGGGTCGAGGAAGGTGCGCTGCTGCCGCCACCGGCGAACAGCTGGGCGACGTCGGTCTTGTCGAAGCGGTAGCGCTGGTTGCAGAACTGGCAGTCGATCTCCACCGAGCCGCCGTGTTCTTCGAGCAGCCGTTCCGCGTCCTGCTGGCCGAGGCTGACCAACGCATTGGCGGAGCGCTGGCGGTTGCAGCTGCAGCGGAATTCCAGACCCAGCGGATCGAACAGGCGCACCGCCTCCTCGTGATACAGCCGGTGCAGCACGGTGAGATTGTCCAGGCCGAGCAGTTCCTCGGCGGTAAGGGTGTCCGCCAGCGTGGTCAGGTGCTGCCAGTTCGCGGCGCGGGCCTCGGCGTCCTTCAGACGATCCGGCGGCAGCGCCTGGAGCAGCAGGCCACGCGCGCGCCGACCATCGGCGTACAGCCAGAAACGTGTCGGCAACTGCTCGGAATTGGCGAAGTAGTTGGTCAGGCAGGCGGACAGGTTGATCCCATCCAGCGCGACGATGCCCTGGTAGCGCTGGCCGGCGCGCGGGTCGATGGTCACCGTCAGCATGCCCTCAGGCATCAGCTCGGCGAGCCCGGCGCCGTCGGCGATCTGCTCGGCGTGGTAGCGCGCGATGCCGCGCACCTGGCGCTCGCTGGAGCACTCCACCATGAGCAGCGGCACGGCGCCGGAGGAACGCGCCTGCAGCACCAGCAGGCCATCGAATTTCAGCGTGCCGACCAGCAGCGCCGCGGCTGCCAGCAGCTCGCCGAGCAACTGGGCGACCGGTTCGGGATAGGGGTGCTTGGCGAGGACATGCTGGTAGCTGTCGCCGAGGGTGACGAGTTCGCCGCGCACGTCGGTGTCGTCGAAGATGAAGCGCTGAGTGAAGTCGGACATGGCGTCGCTCGCAGGTTGGAGACGGCAAAGGGCGTCGATTCTAGGCGCAAAGCGGGGGCGATCCAAGATTCCGACCGGGCGGCTTGGCGCGGCCTGGGCGCGGGTCTACCATCTCGCCCGGGTTTTATCTTAGGGAAGATGACCGAATGACCACTTTACTGCGCGCCTCCTGGCGCATGCGGCCGCTGCTGCTTTGCCATCTATTCGCCGCCCTGCTGCTGGCCAGCTGGGTGTGGGAACCGACCCGCCTGTTGTGGGACCACTTCGACGACCAGTTATTCCGCCTGCTCAACACGCCACTGGCGGACGGTGGCTGGTGGGCGAAGACCTGGGCGATTGGCAGCCTGCGGCCGATGGACGTCGCCGCCGGGCTGATCATGCTGAGTTTCCTGCTGCACCGTGGCTGGGTGTTCCCCGGCAACGAAGTGCGCCGTGCGCTGTTCGCCTTCGTCGCGATCCTGCTCCTGCTGTTGCTGGTGCGCACCGGATTCACCGCACTGGCCAAGCTGCTGGACTGGCAGCACGCCAGCCCGTCGCTGGTGATCGACGGCGCCGTGCGCCTGAGCGAGCTGTTCCCGGACTGGGACCGCTGGGAGCTCAAGGACGCATCCGAACGCAGCTTCCCCGGCGACCACGCCTCGGTGCTGCTGCTCTGGGCGCTGTTCCTCAGCTTCTTCGCCCGCGGCTGGCGGCTGCTGGTGATCTGGGGCCTGGCCACGCTGTTCATGCTGCCGCGCCTGGTGGCCGGCGCGCACTGGGGCTCGGACGACTTCGTCGGCGGCCTGTTCCTCGGCCTGCTGGCCATCGCCTGGGGTTGCTGCACGCCCTACGCGAGCCACTGCAGCCGTGCGCTGGAACGCCTCACCGCGCCGCTGTTCGCCCTGCTCGCGCGCCTGCCGATGATCGGCCGGATGGCGCTGGTCCGCGGCGACTGAAGTACCTCAGTGGCTGTCGCGGAAGGTGAACAGCTGACGACGCTGCTTCTTGCTCGGCCGGCCGTCGGTGGTGACGCCCAGACTGCCGGCCTTGCGCTGCGCCGCGGCCTGTTCGCGGCGCTCGACGCTCTCGGCGGTTTCCTCGTAGAGGGTCTGCGCCTCGGGTGCGCCGCGGCGCACCACCGATAGCGCCAGAATGCGCACCGTGCGCTCGTCGAAGCCGGTACGCAGGGTCAGTTCCTCGCCGATCTTCGGCTCCTTGCTCGGTTTGCAGCGCTCGCCGCGGCAGTGCACCTTTCCGCCTTCGATGGCCGCCTTGGCCAGCGCCCGGGTCTTGTAGAAGCGGGCCGCCCAGAGCCACTTGTCCAGGCGCACTTTGTCGTCGTCTTTCTCGCTCATGCGGGTTCCGATTGTGTAGGGTGCGGTCATCGCACCATGAAATGTCCCCCGCGGTAAACCACCGGTAAGCCCGCTGCGTGCAGTTGTCATGCGGGCTCACTAGAATGCCGCCTTCCTGAGAGGAAGCCGCCTTTGGATAGCCCCGAAGCCTTTTGCGTGACCGGCCTGCGCGAGTGGATCGCCCTGCCCGACCTGGGTGTCGTCGGCCTGCGCGCGAAGATCGACACCGGCGCCAGCACCTCGGCGCTGCATGCCACCGAGATCAGCGAGTTCGAGCGCGACGGCGAACGCTGGGTACGCTTCAACGCGCACATCGGCACGCTGGTGCAGCGGCGCCACCGCTGCGAAGCGCCGATTGTGACGCGCAAGACGATCAAGAGCTCCAATGGCCAGGCCCAGGCCCGTTACGTGATCCGCACCCTGCTCGCGCTGGGTGAACGGGCATGGCCGGTGGAATTCACCCTGACCTGCAGGAAAACCATGCGATATCGCGTGCTGTTGGGATCGAAAGCGCTGGTCGACGGTCGATTGCTGGTCAATCCCGCGCACGCCTACCTGCTCAACAAACCCCAGATACTCACTTCTCCCGGTGCCCAATGAAGATCGCCGTGCTGTCGCGCAATCCGCGCCTGTATTCGACCCGACGACTGGTGGAGGCCGGCCAGGCGCGCGGTCACGAGATGCAGGTGATCGACACCCTGCGCGCCTACATGAACATCGCCAGCCACAAGCCGCAGATCCACTACCGCGGCGGCCCGTTGGAAGGCTTCGACGCGGTGATCCCGCGGATTGGCGCCTCGGTGACCTTCTACGGCTGCGCGGTGCTGCGCCAGTTCGAGATGATGGGCGTGTTCCCGCTCAACGAGTCGGTGGCGATCAGCCGCTCGCGGGACAAGCTGCGCTCGCTGCAACTGCTCTCGCGCAAGGGCATCGGCCTGCCGGTCACCGGCTTCGCCCACTCACCGGACGACGTGCCGGACCTGATCCGCATGGTCAACGGCGCGCCCCTGGTAATCAAGGTGCTGGAAGGCACCCAGGGCATCGGCGTGGTGCTCTGCGAGACGGAGAAGGCGGCGGAATCGGTGATCGAGGCGTTCATGGGCCTGAAGCAGGACATCATGGTGCAGGAGTACATCAAGGAAGCCGGCGGTGCCGACATCCGCTGCTTCGTGGTCGGCGACAAGGTGATCGCCTCGATGAAGCGTCAGGCCGCGCCCGGCGAATTCCGCTCCAACCTCCACCGCGGCGGCACCGCCAGCCTGATCAAGATCACCCCGGAGGAGCGCATGACGGCGATCCGTGCGGCCAAGGTGATGGGGCTCTCGGTGGCCGGCGTCGACATCCTGCGCTCGAACCACGGCCCGCTGGTGATGGAGGTGAACTCCTCACCGGGTCTGGAAGGCATCGAAGTGACCACCGGCAAGGACGTCGCCGGGCTGGTCATCGAGTACCTGGAAAAGAACGCCGAGCACGGCCTGACCCGCACCCGCGGCAAGGGCTAGGAAGCCACGAGCACAACGCTCGCTACCCTCAGATCAAGCCGGCATCCGCGAGCTTCTGCTCCAGCCCGGCGAGATCGGGAATCCTCGCCAGGTCGTCGCCCAGCTCGACCACGTCCAGCTCCAGCGGCGCCAGCGGCGCGTCGGCCCGACGCAGGCTGGCGTCGAGCTTCAGCGAGCGGGGAATGCCCTGGATCAGCAGCGCGATGAATTTCACGTGGGAGCGCCCGCCGATGGCGTTGAGCACGGCGACGCGCGCGCCCGGAACCACCTTCGCCTCGCCCCCGGACGCCGCCTCGAAGGACAGCAGCGGCAGACGCAGGTCGCGCCAGGCGATCTGCCCCAGCAGCCAGGCCGGCATGCCGGCCTGGGTCTGCGGGGCGCGATAGGTGATGAGTTCGGCCAGCGCCACGTTGGGCACCAGCAGGGTGCGGTCGGTCAGCGGCAGCAGCAGTCCGGTGACGCTCGCGGCGCCGTTCTGTTCAATGACGGCCTGGCTCATCGCGACGGGCTCCGGTAATACGGGGTGAAGGGCTGGGCGGACATCAGTTCAGGGCCTCGGCCAGGCGCGCCACCAGGGCTCCGGCCAGCTCGCGGGGATCGCCGGTGAGGCTGCTGTAACCGGCTTCGCGCAGGCTGTCCGGCATGCTCGGGCAGGCGCAGGTGTCGGCGCGTTGCGTCCAGATTTCCGCGCCTTGGCGGCGCACGTAGGCCGCCGCGGCGCTGCCGTCGCTGCCCATGCCGCTGAAGGCGATGACGCCGCAATGGCGACCGAACTGCTGGGCCAGGTTGAGCATCATCTGATCGATCGACGGCGCGTAGGGCTCGGGCCAGCTCTGGGTCGAGACCTGCATGAGGCTGTCTTCGTCGAAGCGCAGCTCGTTGCCGATCGGCACCACCACGACTTCGCCGCAGCGCACGCTGTCGCCGGGGCGCACCGGGTTGACGTGCCACTGGCTGTGCCGGCCGACCGCCTGAGGCAAGCGCGACTCGAACGCGGCGTCGATGTGCTGGGCGTAGAGGAAACCCACCGGCAGGCCACCCGGCAAGGCGTCGAGAAACGCCTTCACCGCCGCCGGACCGCCCAGCGAGGCGGCCAGCAGCCATACCTGGCGCGCCGGTTCGCCGGCCTGCAACGGGCTCTGCGCCAGCGCCTGCGGCAGGTCCACGCGCGGCGGGCGCTGCGCCTCGGAAAGCAGCGCATCGAGGCTCGGGCCGACCGCCTGCGCCGGGTCGCCGATCAGCCGCTTGAGCTTGCCGAACAGGCTGCGCTCCCAGCGCGGGTAATGCTCCGAATGCCGTTCGGGCGCATGCCCCTCGCCGAACAGCACCGGCGCGTTGGTGCGCTCGAGGAGGCTGTCGAGCAGCGCGGAATCCTCCGACTGCTGCGCCAGGTCGACCAGCCAGAGGTCGGTTTCGCAGACCTCCAGCGCGGCATCGTCGAGGCGCGCCGGGTCGCTGTTCAGCACTACCTGATAACCGTTGCCGGCCAGCGCATGCTGCAGCACGTGACGCTGCAGCGAGGTGTCGGCGATGACGGCGATACGCGCCGCCGCTTTCTCACTCATGGGATTTGACCAGTTGCTGGATGCACTCGAGCAGGAGCGATTCCTGATAGGGCTTGCCCAGGTATTCGTTGACGCCGATGGCCATCGCCCGCTCGCGGTGTTTTTCGCCGGTACGCGAGGTGATCATGATGATCGGCAGGTCCTTCAGGCGCTCGTCGTGACGCACCAGCGTGGCCACCTCGAAGCCGTCCATGCGCGGCATCTCGATGTCCAGCAGCATGATGTCCGGCTTCTGCTCCTGCAGTTGGGCGATGGCATCGACGCCGTCCTTGGCGGTCAGCACGTTCATGCCGTTGCGCTCGAGCAGGCGGCTGGTGACCTTGCGCACGGTGACCGAGTCGTCCACCACCATAACCAGCGCCGGCCGTTCGCTCTCCACTTCGCCGCCGAGCGGGCCGCCGCCATGCGGCAACAGATGCGTCTGGCGTGCCTGCAGCGCGCGGATGGTCGCCAGCAGGTCGAGAATCACCACCACGCGGCCGTCGCCGAGGATGGTCGCGCCGGAAATCCCCGGCACGCCGGCGAACTGCGGGCCGAGGCCCTTCACCACGATCTCCCGCGAACCGGCCAGGCTGTCCACCTGCACCGCCACCGAGTATTCCGCCGAACGCACCAGGATCACTGGCAGCGGCAGGCTCTGGCCGATCAGCTTGGGCTGCTGGCCATTGCTCAGCAGGTCGCCGAGGTAGCGCAGCTCGTAGGGCTGGCCGGCGTACTCGAAGCGCGGCGCATCGGGCGCGTAATAGGCTTCCAGCTCGTACGGCGAGACCCGCACGATGCCCTCGATGGTGTTCAGCGGGATGGCGTAGAGGTCCTCGCCGGAATACACCATCAGCGCGCGGTTCACCGACACGGTGAACGGCAGGCGGATCTGGAAGCGCGTGCCCTCGCCCGGCGTCGAGTCGATGCTCATCGAACCGCCGAGCTGCTTGACCTCCGAATGCACCACGTCCATGCCGACGCCGCGCCCGGAAATCTGCGTGACCTTCTCCGCGGTGGAGAAACCGGCCTCGAGGATGAACTGCAGCACGTCGTGATCGGAGATTTCCGAGGTCTCGCTCATCAGCCCGCGCTCGATGGCCTTGCGGCGCACCGCTTCGAGGCGGATGCCCGCACCGTCGTCGGCCAGGGTGAGGAGGATATCGCCGCCCTCGCGGCCGAGGTTGAGGCGAATCGTCCCCTGCGCCGGCTTACCGGCCGCCTGGCGCCGCTCGGCGCTCTCGATGCCGTGGTCGACGGCGTTGCGCAGCATGTGCTCGAGCGGTGCGACGATGCGTTCGAGCACGCTGCGGTCCATCTCGCCCTCGGCGTTGCCGACGACGAACTCGACCTGCTTACCCAACTCGCTGGCGACCTGGCGGACGATCCGCCGCAGGCGCGGCACCAGGCGGTCGAACGGCACCATGCGCGTGCGCATCAGGCCTTCCTGCAGCTCGGTGTTGACCCGCGCCTGCTGCAGCAGCAGGGTTTCTGCGTCGCGGTTGCGCGCGGCCAGGGTTTCCTTGAGGTCGAGCAGGTCGGAGGCGGACTCGAACAGCGCGCGCGACAGCTGCTGCAGCTGCGAGTGGCGGTCCATCTCCAGCGGATCGAAATCCTCGTAGCCGGCGCGCTCGGCCTCGGCTTGGTAGCGGCTGAGGATCTGCGCCTGGGTTTCGGTGTCCAGGCGGCGCAACTGGTCGCGCACCCGTTCGATGGTCGCTTCCATCTCGCCGAGGGTGAAACCGACGTCGCTCACCTGCTGTTCGACCCGGCCGCGGAAGATGGAGGTTTCCCCGGCCAGGTTGACCAGCCCTTCGAGCAATTCGGCGGGCACCTTGACCAGCTCCTGCGGGCCGCGCCGCGCGTTGTCCTGCTGCGCGGCTTCCTGGGCACGGCGGACGAACGGCAGCACGCGGTTCTCTCTGGTCGTGCCGGCGGCCTGGCTGGCCGCCACGATGGGCGCGTCCAGCACCAGCGCGCCGCCCGGTTCGGCCGTCACCTGCTCGGCCGCCTCGTCGCTCTGCGCCAGGCGCCGGCGCAGACCATCGACCTCCTTCTGCAACCCTTCGAAGCCCGACTGCACGTCCAGCACCAGGCTCTGTGGCCAGGGCGCGCCCTGCAGCAGGGCCTCGCCGAGGCGCTGCTCCAGGGCGTGGGTCAGGTCGCCGAGGGTCTTCTGGCCGGCCAGGCGGGCGCCGCCCTTGAGGGTATGCAGTACGCGAAGCATCTCATCGATCGGCTCGCTGTCGTTGGGCTTGTCTTCCCAGCTGCCAAGCGCGGCTTCCAGGGCTTCCAGCAGCTCGTCGGCCTCTTCGAGGAAGATGTCGAGGATTTCCGCCTCGGCGCCCTCGTCCTCCTCGACAGGGCTCGGGGCCGGCTGCAAGCGCACGCTGGTGGGCACGCTGAGCTGCTCGTCGGGGTTGGCGCGCCAACGGCGGATCGCCTCGATGAGGTCGTCGCCGCCCGGCACGGCCGAGCGCTCGCGCACCGCTTCGAGCATGTCGGCAAG
>NZ_DJTK01000042.1:0-10914 GCF_002438225.1 Pseudomonas sp. UBA6310
CATCGCCTCGGTCACTACAACGCCGTGCAGCGACTGTCCTACTGGCTGGTGCTGGCGCTCGGCGTGCTGGTGGTGCTTTCCGGCCTGGCGATCTGGAAGCCGGTACAGCTGCACGGGCTGGCCAGCCTGTTCGGCGGCTTCGACAGCGCGCGCTACGTGCATTTCTTCGCCATGGCCGGCATCGCCGCCTTCATCGTCCTGCACCTGACCCTGGTGATGTTGGTGCCGAGCACCTTGCCGCCGATGATCACCGGCGGCCGGAGGGAGAATTCCCATGAGTGAACGCAAGAACGCCCCGCCGAAGCTGGAGCCGGCACAACAGACGCAAGTCGTGAACCTGCAACGCCGCCTGCTGCTGCGCTCGGGCCTGAGCCTCGGCGCGCTGGCGATGCTGGGCGGCTGCAACCTGCAGGATGGCGACCAGGTCGACAAACTGCTCTGGAGCATGTCGCGCTGGAACGACCGGGTGCAGGCCTGGCTGTTCAGCGGCCAGCGCCTGGCGCCGACCTACGCGGCGACGCAGATCACCGAGCCCTTCCCGTTCAACGCCTTCTACGCCGAATACAACGTGCCGGAGATCGACCTGGACGGCTATCGCCTGGAGGTTTCCGGGCTGGTCGAGCGCAAGCAGCCCTGGACGCTGCAGGCGCTGCGCCAGTTGCCGCAACGCAGCGACATCACCCGGCTGATCTGCATCGAGGGCTGGAGCGCCATTGGCCAGTGGGGTGGCGTGCCGCTGCGCACCTTCCTGGAACGGATCGGCGCGGACACCACGGCGAAGTACGTCGGATTCAAGTGCGCCGACCGTTACTACTCCTACCTGGACATGCCGACCGCGCTACATCCGCAAACGCTGCTGGCGCTGGACTTCGGCCAGGTCGCGCTGCCGCCGGACTACGGCTACCCGCTGCGCGTGCGGGTACCGACGAAGCTCGGCTTCAAGAACCCCAAGCACATCGTCGAGCTGTTCGTCAGCAACCAGAACCCCGGCGGCTACTGGGAAGACCAGGGCTACAACGGCTTCAGCGGCATCTGAAGAATCACTTGTCCTTGGACTTGACCGGCGGGTCGTAGGAGGTCTTCGGGTCCTTCGGCTCGCCGTCGGCGATCGGCCCGCCGGCGCCGTCGTTCGAGGTGGTTTCGCCGTTCATTTCCGAGCCGCTGGCGGGCACCGAAGGCGTGCCGCTGCTGGAGCCGCTGCGCGGACTCTCCACCTGCGGTTCGCCGTCCTTGCCGGTGCCCATCGCACCGGAGCCGACCGAACCGGGGTCGCTGGCGGCGACCTGCGCGTAGAGCACGGGCGCGGCGCCCGACTCGCGGGCCTGGACCGAGCCGATACAGGCGAGCGTGGTCGCCAGACCGAGGGACAGCAGCATCGAATTCTTCATCGGGCACCTCCACGAAAAACAGGCTTGCCCTGCATTGGGCAGCTGCGCCGCAAACAGGTGCCGACAAACGGCGAGCGGCTGACCGACGGTGCTCAAGACCGCGCCATTACTGGGCCACGATGTGGCTTTTTGCGATCGTATAGCTAGCATTGCAGGCCTTTGGCCATAAAAGTGCCCGCTCTATAGGAACCTTGTTTCCGCGCCTGAGGTCATTAAAACCGACCGCTAGTCACATTGACGCAGCCAGCCTGCGACTTCGCTTGACGGTAACAACCCCTACTCAATAAACCTCTCTCCAGATACCTGGACCGACTTCGAATGCAGGGAATAGCGCATGAAGATTCTAATCATCGGCAACATGGGATATGTCGGACCGGCCGTCGTACGCGAACTCAGATCGCAACACCCGGACGCCATCATCAACGGCTTCGACAATGGGTATTTCGCCCATTGCCTGACCGGCGCGCAAACCCTTCCTGAACACCTTCTCGACCAACAGTTCTACGGCGACGTTCGCGCGATCGGCGTCGAACAGCTCGAGGGCTACGACGCCGTCGTGCAGCTCGCGGCCGTTTCCAACGACCCCATGGGCGACCGCTTCGCCGCGGTGACCCACGCGATCAACCAGGAAGCCAGCGTCACCGTCGCCAAGGCAGCCAGCCGCGCCGGCGTGCGCAACTTCGTGTTCGCCTCCAGCTGCAGCGTCTACGGCATCGCCGAAGGCGGCCCGCGCAAGGAAACCGACCCGGTTTCGCCGATCACCGCCTACGCCAAGTCGAAGATCGGCACCGAGCGCGAGCTGGCCGACCTCGACGGCGAAATGGTCATCACCTGCCTGCGTTTCGCCACCGCCTGCGGCATGTCCGATCGCCTGCGCCTGGACCTGGTGCTCAACGACTTCGTCGCCTGCGCGCTGAGCCAGGGCAAGATCACCGTGCTCAGCGACGGCTCGCCGTGGCGCCCGCTGATCGACGTGGTCGACATGGGCCGCGCCATCGACTGGGCCATCCAGCGCCCGGCCGACAACGGCGGCCGCATCCTCAACGTCAACGTCGGCTCGAACGCGCGCAACCAGCAGGTTCGCGACTTCGCCCACGCCGTCGCCGCCGCCGTGCCGGGCACCACCGTCAGCATCAACACCGATGCGCCGGCCGACAGCCGTTCCTACCAGGTGGACTTCGGCCTGTTCGAGTCCCTGGCCCCCAACCACCAGCCGGTGATGACGCTGGAGCGTTCCATCGCCGGGCTGATCGAAGGCCTGACCCGGATGAAGTTCGCCGATGCCGACTTCCGCACCTCGCCGCTGGTGCGCCTGCACGTGCTGCAGGGTCACATTGCCGAGAAGCGTCTGTCCGAGGACCTGCGCTGGCAGGCCAATAGCTGACCCATAGCGTCATTCCACCCACGTATACAGAAAAGGAGTTCCGGCTATGAAGGTCGCACTTTTTGCAGGCGGTTTCGGTACCCGATTGAGCGAAGAAACCAGCGTCAGGCCCAAGCCGATGGTCGAGATCGGCGGTCGCCCGATCCTCTGGCACATCATGAAAATGTACGCCGCCCACGGCATGCGCGACTTCGTCGTGCTGGGCGGCTACAAGGTCGAGTACATCCGCGACTATTTCCTCAACTACCGCGGCTCGCGCACCGACTTCACCATCGACCTGAAGAGCGGTGGCGTCGAATGGCTGCAGGCGACCACCGAAGACTGGCGCGTCACCGTGCTCGACACCGGTGCCGACAGCATGACCGGCGGCCGCCTCAAGCGCGCCCGCCACCTGCTCGGCGACGACACCTTCTGCCTGACCTACGGCGACGGCGTCAGCGATGTCGACATCACCAAGCTGATCAAGGCGCACCGCGAGTCGAACAAGTGGTGCACCCTCACCGCGGTCACCCAGCCGGGCCGCTACGGCGCCCTGCGCCTGAGCGAAGACCTGAGCAACGTCGAGGCCTTCCGCGAGAAGGGCGCGGCCGACGGCGGCCTGATCAACGGCGGTTTCTTCGTCTGCGAGCCGGAAGTCTTCGACCTGATCGACGACGACCAGACCGTCTGGGAGAACGAGCCGATGGATCGCCTGGTCGCCCAGGACAAGCTCGGCAGCTATCACCACAGCGGTTACTGGCAGAGCATGGATTCCCTGCGCGACAAGCAGGTGCTCGAGGATACCTGGGCGAAGGGCGCCCCGTGGAAGACCTGGTCCAACTGAAGTCGGGCCGCGATCCGGCGTGCCGGCCTGCCGCTTTTGCAGCAGCCCGGCACGCCACGGATCCTGAGCCGGTTTTCGAGACCGAACTTCCCTTCCAACCGTTTGGAGATACCCGATGATTATCGTTGACACTGCCCTGGCCAAACGCGAGGCCGCGGGCAAACCTATCCGTGTGGGCATGATCGGGGCCGGTTTCCAGGCCATGGGCATCGGCCTGCAGATCCTCAAGACCACGCCCGGCATGCAGCTGTGCGCGGTCGCCAACCGCAACCTGGAAAAAGCCGCGGGCGTGTTCGGCCAGGCCGGCCTGGTGGCGACCCCCTGCGACAGCCAGCACGCGCTCGAGAGCATGATCGCCGCCGGCCGCCCGGCAATCACCGAGGACGCGGTGGCGCTGGCCCGGGCCGAAGGCCTGGACGCCATCATCGAAATCACCGGCTCGGTCGAGTTCGCCGCCCACGCAGTGCTCGCCGCGCTGGAAACCGGCAAGCACGTGGTGCAGATGAACGCCGAGCTGGACGGCACCATCGGCCCGATCCTCAAGGTCAAGGCCGACCAGGCCGGGGTGATCTACACCTTCTCCGACGGCGACCAGCCGGGCGTGCAGATGAACCTGCACCGCTTCGTCGCCGGCATCGGCGTGAAGCCGGTGCTGTGCGGCAACATCAAGGGCCTGCACGACCCCTACCGCAACCCCACCACCCAGGAAAGCTTTGCCAAGCGCTGGGGCCAGAAGCCGGCGATGGTCGCCTCCTTCGCCGACGGCACCAAGATTTCCTTCGAGCAGGCCATCGTCGCCAACGCCACCGGCATGACGGTGGCACGCCGCGGCATGCTCGGCCCGGATTTCTCGGGCGGTGATCCGGGTGCCCCGCTGACACCGATCGAGCAGACCGTCGCCGCCTTCGAGCCGCATCTGGACCCGAACGGTCCCGGCATCGTCGACTACGTCGTCGGCGCGCGCCCCGGGCCGGGCGTGTTCGTCCTCGGAACCCTCGACGACCCGCGGCAGAAGCACTACCTGGAGCTCTACAAGTTGGGCCCGGGCCCCTACTACTGCTTCTATACGCCGTACCACCTGTGCCACTTCGAAGTGCCGACCTCGGTGGCGCGCGCAGTGCTGTTCGACGACCCGGTGCTGACCCCGCGCGGCGGCCCGAGTGTCGGCGTGATCGCACTGGCGAAGAAGGACCTGGCCGCCGGCGAACGCATCGAGGATTTCGGCGGTTACGAAGTCTACGGCGTGGCCGAGAACATCGACGTCGTCCGCCGCGAGAACCTGCTGCCGATCGGCCTGGCGCTCGGCTGCACGCTGGCACGCCCGGTGGCGAAGGACACTCCGCTGACCTTCGACGACGTGGTCGTTCCGGAAGGCCGCCTGATCGATCACCTCTACGCCGAGCAGGAACTCCTCTTCGGCCGCTGATTCCCGAATTGAATGCACAGGACGCACGCATGATCTTTCACGAAACCAAACTGAACGACGCCTTCCTCATCGAACTGCAGCGGCGCGGCGACGAGCGCGGCTTCTTCGCCCGCACCATGTGCAAGGAAGAGTTCGCCGCCCACGGCATGCAGACCGAATACGTGCAGCAGAACATGTCGGTGTCCGCCGACCGCGGCACGCTGCGAGGCATGCACTACCAGATGAAACCGGTGGGCGAAGCCAAGCTGATCCGCTGCGTGCGTGGGGCGATCGTCGACATCATCGTCGACATCCGCGCCGAATCCTCCACCTACCTGCAGCATCAGGCCTTCGAGCTGAACGAGGACAACAAGCACGAGCTGTACGTGCCGCCGGGCTTCGCCCATGCATTCCTGACGCTCACCGACAACGTGGAAGTGACCTACCTGGTGTCGTCGCCCTACACGCCGAGCGCCGAGCGCGGCCTGCGTTACGACGACGAGCGCCTGGGGATCAGCTGGCCGATCCCGGTCACCACCATTTCCGAGAAGGACGCGGCCTGGCCGCTGATAGCCGAAAGGACCGACCCACTCTACTGAGTGCAGCGAGGCGCCGGAACTTCCGGCGCCTGGTTTGAGTCAGGCGACGATAGGCAAACAAAAAAGCGGCCCGAGGGCCGCTTTTTTTCATACTTGCGAATCGCCCGTTACTGGACGGCCGCGACCTCGCTGTTTTCGTAGACGACGCTTTCCGGACGCGCCACCGGCACCGAGCGGCCCATCAGCCGCGAGGTGACGCCCAGATTTTCCAGCGGGGAGTCGGCGGCTTCCACGGCCGGTGAAAAGTTGAAACTTTCCATCAGACCCTGGAACACGATGTAGGCCTTGTTCAATTGACCGGAGAAGATGAACTGCCGGATCAAACGAAGCTGGCGCAAGCGGCATTTCAACAACGCGCGGGCGCCGCGATATTTCGCGGCGACATAAAGCTCGTTGCGAATGAAGTGCCGATGATAATTAAGACGGGTGGCGTTAGTTTCTGTCCGAATACTAAGCGCACCACTGGTCTGGCGCAGGTGCTGAACTTTGCTATTGCCGACCATGTATCCCGGAACATCGCGGGTCATGCGCAGGGTGTATTCGGTGTCCTCGCCCCAGATGAACATCTGCGCGATCGGCAGGCCATGTTTCTCGATGGTCGCCCGCGGCACCAGAATCGACACGAATGTGGCACGGGAAACCGGCGCCAGGCCGTGTTCCAGAAGCATCGGCCAGCTCTCGTAGGCAATGGCATTGGGGCGCAGGTCGATGCTCGGGGTATTGGTCATCAAACCGGTTTCGGTGCGCGCCGTGGAGAGCAGGAACGCGTGATCCACGCGCTTGCCATCGAGCAGCGACTCCGCGTCCATCAAGCGCTCCAGGGCGTCATCATCGGGGATCACGTCGTCATCCATCATCCAGACGAAGTCCGCGCCGGCCTGGTAGGCGATCCGGAAACCGGCACTGAAGCCGCCTGCCGCACCGATGTTGTTCGACAGGATGTGGACTTCCATTCCCGGAAAACTGCCGTCCATCAACATTCGCTCGGTACCGTCGGTGCTGGCGTTGTCGATGACGATCACGCCATCGCACGGCCGCGTCTGACGGTAAACCGCCTCGAGGCACTGCTTGAGCAGGGTTTGACGGTTATAAGTGAGTACGACGGCGTATACACGCATGACTTTCCTCTCCTTCCTTAGATGCATCTGTAATTGTCGAACAATTTTTACATATCCTGAAGTATCTTCTCATGAGCAGTTTCGCCGACACAGTGATCGAAAATCGAAACTATCGATCACTCTGCAGCGAGAACCGTCAGGCTTATACTTCGGGATGCGAGTTTTTCGACGGCTTAAAACGCTTTCGTCACTCGCGTATCAATTGGAACAACGTGAATATCGCCATAGTGGCAATCTGTTAACTCTGACCTTTCGTCTCGCGCAAACGATCCCTCAAAAAGTGGCGAATCAGAGCGGTGGCGACGAAAGGCGGCTTTTGGCCACTAATCACCCAAGTCGGATAGTCCACGCCAGAAAACAGTCGCGCGACATCGAAAAATCGAATGCTTGCGCGGCGGGCGGGGTCGCTGATTCAGATAGGCGGTGCCGGCGCGTTGAATAATGCTCCGTGCACGAGCCGAACTTGCGCCCTTCCCGCGCTGCCGACACTCTATACGGCTCGAACGACAGGACTCATCCATGCGGATTCTGGTTACCGGCGGCGCGGGCTTCATCGGCTCGGCATTGATTCGCCACCTCATGCAGCACACCGAGCATCAGGTGCTCAACGTCGACAAGCTGACCTACGCCGGCAACCTCGAGTCGCTCAGGGAGATCGACGACAATCCGCGCTACGCCTTCCTCCACGCGGACATCGGCGATGCCGCCGCGATGGCCACCGCCCTGGCGGACTTCGCGCCCGACGCGGTGATGCACTTGGCCGCCGAATCCCACGTCGACCGCTCCATCGACGGCCCGGCCGCCTTCATCCAGACCAATATCGTCGGCAGCTACGTGCTGCTCGATGCCTGCCGCGCGTACTGGCAGACGCTACCGGAGCCGCGCAAGTCGGCCTTCCGCTTCCACCATATCTCCACGGACGAGGTGTACGGCGACCTGCACGGCGCGGACGACCTGTTCCGCGAAACCACCCCCTACGCGCCGAGTTCGCCCTACTCGGCGAGCAAGGCGGCCTCGGACCACCTGGTGCGCGCCTGGCAGCGCACCTACGGGCTGCCGGTTCTGATCACCAACTGCTCGAACAACTACGGGCCCTATCACTTCCCCGAGAAGCTGATCCCGCTGGTGATCCTTAACGCGCTGGAAGGCAAGCCGCTGCCGGTGTATGGCAACGGCCAGCAGGTGCGCGACTGGCTGTTCGTCGAGGATCACGCCCGCGCGCTGCTCACCGTGGTCAGCCAGGGCAAGGTCGGCGAGACCTACAACATCGGCGGCCACAACGAGCAGAAGAACCTCGACGTGGTGCGCGCCATCTGCGCGCTGCTGGAAGAGCTGGCGCCGCGGAAGCCGGCCGGGCTCGCCCGCTACGAAGACCTGATCACCTATGTCAGCGACCGCCCGGGCCATGACCTGCGCTACGCCATCGACGCCGGCAAGATCCAGCGCGAGCTGGGTTGGGTGCCGCAGGAAACCTTCGCCAGCGGCCTGCGCAAGACCGTGCAGTGGTACCTGGACAACCTGGACTGGTGCCGGCGCGTGCAGGACGGCAGCTACCAACGCGAGCGCCTCGGCGCCATCGACCCACTCAAGGAACTCCCATGAAAGGAATCATCCTCGCCGGCGGCTCCGGCAGCCGGCTGCATCCCATCACCCTCGGCGTGTCCAAGCAGCTGCTGCCGATCTACGACAAGCCGATGATCTACTACCCGATCTCGGTGCTGATGCTCGCTGGCATCCGCGACATCCTGATCATCTCCACGCCGCAGGACCTGCCGAACTTCCGCAAGATGCTCGGCGACGGCGCGCAGTTCGGGGTGAGTTTCCAGTACGCCGAACAGCCGACGCCGGATGGCCTGGCGCAGGCCTTCCTGATCGGCGAGGACTTCATCGGCGACGACTCGGTGTGCCTGATCCTCGGCGACAACATTTTCCACGGGCACCGTTTCACCGAGCAGTTGACCCGCGCCGCCGCCCATCCGAGCGGCGCGACGGTGTTCGGCTACTGGGTGAAGGACCCGCAGCGCTTCGGCGTGGTCGAGTTCGATGAGCAGGGTCGCGCGCTGTCCATCGAGGAGAAGCCGGCCGAGCCGAAGTCCAGCTACGCGGTGACCGGGCTGTATTTCTACGACAACGACGTGATCGAGATCGCCAAGGCGGTCAAGCCTTCGCCGCGTGGCGAGCTGGAGATCACCGACATCAACAACGCCTACCTGCAGCGCGGCGACCTGCGCGTCGAACGCTTCGGCCGCGGCTTCGCCTGGCTCGACACCGGTACCCACGACAGCCTGCTGGAAGCCTCGCAATACGTGCAAACCATCGAACATCGCCAGGGCCTGAAGGTGGCCTGCCTCGAGGAAATCGCCTTCCAGCAGGGCTGGATCGACCGCGAGCGCCTGCTCGACCAGGCGCGGATTTTCGGCAAGACCGGTTACGGCGAATACCTGTACAAGCTGGAGAAAGAGAGCCGATGAACGTGATCCCCACCGAGCTGCCCGATGTGCTGGTGCTCGAACCCCGGGTCTTCGGCGACGAGCGCGGGTTCTTCTTCGAAAGCTTCAACGCCCGCGCCTTCGCCGAGGCGACCGGGCTCACCCGGGAGTTCGTCCAGGACAACCATTCGCGCTCAGCGCGGGGCGTGCTTCGCGGGCTGCATTACCAGATCAGTCAGCCGCAGGGAAAACTGGTGCGCGTGGTCGCCGGCGAAGTGTTCGATGTCGCGGTCGACCTGCGCCGAGGCTCGCCCACCTTCGGCCGCTGGGCCGGCGTGCACCTGAGCGCCGACAACAAGCGCCAGCTGTGGGTCCCGGAAGGTTTCGCCCATGGCTTCGTGGTGCTCAGCGAAAGCGCCGAGTTTCTCTACAAGACCACCGACTACTACGCCCCCGAGCACGAGCGCTGCATCCGCTGGGACGACCCGCAGCTGGCCATCGACTGGCCGCTGCAGGAGGCGCCGCAATTGTCGGCCAAGGACCGCAACGGTGTCGCCCTGGCCGAAGCCGAGCTGTTCCCATGAGGATTCTCGTCACCGGCCGCAACGGCCAGGTCGCCCAGGCGCTGCAACGCAGCCTTGCCCCGCTGGGCGAGTTGAGCGTGCTCGGCAGCGAGCAACTGGACCTGCAGGACGTCGATGCGATTCGCCGCGAAGTGCGCGCCCTGCGGCCGGCGCTGATCGTCAACGCCGCGGCGCACACGGCGGTCGACCTGGCGCAGAGCGAACCGGACAAGGCCTTCGCGATCAACGCCACGGCGCCCGGTGTGCTCGCCGAGGAAGCCGCGGCGCTGGGCGCAGCGCTGATCCACTACTCCACCGACTATGTGTTCGACGGCGCCAAGCCCGCGCCCTACCTGGAAAGCGATGCGCCCAACCCGCTCGGCGTCTACGGCCAGAGCAAGCTGGCCGGCGAACGAGCGATCCAGGCGGTGGGCGGCGAGCACCTGATCCTGCGCACCAGCTGGGTCTACTCGACCCAGGGGCGCAACTTCCTGCTGACCATGCAGAAGCTGCTGGCCGAGCGCGACGAACTCAAGGTGGTGGACGACCAGATCGGCGCGCCGACCTGGGCCGATTCCATCGCCGAGGCCACCGCGGCGCTGGTCCGCCGCTGGCAGGCGGGCACGCCCGGCTCCTGGGGCCTGTATCACTTCAGCGCCGGCGGCGAGACCTCCTGGTTCGGCTTCGCCCAGGCCATCGCCGCGCACCTCGCCGCGCAGAATCGCCTGCGCGCGCGGCTGCTGCCGATCCCGTCGAGCGACTACCCAACCCCGGCGCCGCGGCCGTTGAACTCGCGCCTCGACTGCACGCGGCTGCAGCGCGAATGGGACGTCTCGCTGCCCGACTGGCGCGCAGCGCTGGCGCAGTGCCTGGCCGACAGCCCCACCTGAGCGCAGGGTGCGCCCTGCGCACCAAAAACTCCCTGCTTCCCCGGTGCGCGCGGCGCACCCTACGAACGTTCGGCCCTGGCGCCAGGCACCGTAGGGTGCGCCATGCGCACCACAAGCTCCCTGCTTCCCCGGTGCGCGCGGCGCACCCTACGAACGGTCGGGCCTGGCGCCAGGCACCGTAGGGTGCGCCATGCGCACCACAAGCTCCCTGCTTCCCCCGGTGCGCGCGGCGCACCCTACGGATATTCGAGCCTGGCGCCGGGCACCGTAGGGTGCGCCATGCGCACCACAAGCCCCTGCTTCCCCGGTGCGCGC
>NZ_DJTK01000042.1:11169-35507 GCF_002438225.1 Pseudomonas sp. UBA6310
GCGCAGCCTACGGATATTCGGGGCCGGCGCCCTGCTAGAATGCCGCCCATGACCGACCACCCCCATCCCCGCCGCCCGCGCTGGCGCAGTCTGGCGCTGCTCGCCGTGCTGCTGGCCCCTCTGCTGTGGCCGCTGCATCACCTCGCCGAGCGCTATTACCGCAGCGAACTGGCCGAGCAGAACCGCCAGACGCTCGACCTCTATGTCGCCAACCTGCTCGGCACCCTGCGCCGCTACGAGGTGTTGCCGCCGATTCTTGGCGACCTGCCGCCACTGCGCGCCGTACTCGACCAGCCTGCCAGCGAGCTGACCCACGAGGCCGCCAATCGCCTGCTGTCGCAGTTGCGCGAGCAGACCGGTGCCGAGGTGATCTACCTGATGGATGCCGCCGGCAACACCCTGGCGGCCTCCAACTGGGACCAGCCGGACAGCTTCATCGGTCGCAACTTCGCCTTCCGGCCTTACTTCCGCGAGGCCATCGCCGGCCAGCAGGGGCGCTTCTTCGGCCTCGGCACCACGTCCGGCAAGCGTGGCTACTACTTCGCCTCGGCGGTGAGGGACGGCAAACGGGTCCTAGGGGCGCTGGTGGTCAAGGTCGACCTGGACATCACCGAAGTGCCCTGGGGCAACACCCCCGAACAATTGCTGGTGACCGACCACCACGGCGTGGTGATCCTCACCTCGCGGGCCCAGTGGCGTTACCGCGCCAGCCGCCCGTTGTCGGTGCGCGAACGCGACGAGATCGCCGACAACCAGCCCTACCCGACCCGCGAACCCGTCCCCCTGCAATTGAAGAGCGACGCCTGGATGGCGCAGAGCCGAGTGCTGCAGGAAACCGGCTGGACGGTGAACATCCTCGCGCCGCGCTCGATGATCGAGCGCCGCGTGCAGACCAGCGTGGCGATCGGCGGCGGCGCCCTGCTCCTGCTGATGCTGATGCTTGGTCTGATGATGCAGCGCCGCCGTCACTACCTGGAGCGGATCGCCTTTGATACCCGCGCGCGCCAGGAGCTGGAGAGCCGCGTGCTGGAGCGGACCCATGACCTGGAAACCCTCAACAGCCGGCTGAAGGACGAGGTGCTCGAGCGCGAGCACGCCCAGCAGGAAGCCGCCCGCGCCCAGGATGAGCTGGTGCAGGCCGGCAAGCTCTCGGTGCTCGGCACCATGAGCGCGAGCATCAGCCACGAACTCAACCAGCCACTGGCGGCGATCCGCAGCTACGCCGAGAACGCCGCCGTGCTGCTCGACCACCAGCGCATAGATGACGCGCGCGGCAACCTCAAGCTGATCGGCGAACTGACCGGGCGCATGGCCTCGATCATCGCCCACCTGCGCGCTTTCGCCCGGCGCGACCGGCATGCGCCGGAAAGCGTCGCCCTGCAGCCGGCGCTGGACGATGCCCTGGCCCTGCTCGCGCAGCGTCGGCGGGCGATGGAGGTGGAGCTGATCCGCGACCTGCCGGATGCGCCGCTGTGGGTGCAGGCCGGCGAAACCCGCCTGCGCCAGGTACTCGGCAACCTGCTCGCCAACGCCCTCGACGCGCTCACCGCCAAGGGCCCGCCGCGGCGCCTGTGGCTGAACGCCGAGCAGACCGCCCAAGGCGTCGAGCTGCGCATCCGCGACAACGGCCCCGGCTTCAGCGAGGAAGCCCTGCAGCGCGCCCGCGAGCCGTTCTTCACCACCAAGACCAGCACCCAGGGCCTCGGCCTCGGGCTGGCGATCTGCGATACCCTGATGCGCGCCCTCGGCGGCGAGCTGCTGCTCGCCAACCATCCCGAGGGCGGTGCCCTGCTCACCCTGCGCCTGCGCGCCGCCGCGCCCGGCGTCAACCCGCACCCGCCGGAGGACTTTGCATGAGTACCGATTCGCCGATCGATGGCCGCGTGGAGGTCCTGCTGATCGACGACGACCCGCACCTGCGCCAGGCCCTCAGCCAGACCCTGGACCTGGCCGGGCTCAAGGTACTCGCACTGGACAGCGCCGACGGCGTCGGCGAGCGCCTGGACGCCGACTGGCCGGGCGTGGTGGTCAGCGATATCCGCATGCCCGGCGTCGATGGCCTGCAGCTGCTCGAAGCGCTGCACGCCAAGGACCCCGGCCTGCCGGTACTGCTGATCACCGGGCACGGCGACGTGCCGCTGGCGGTGCAGGCGATGCGCGCCGGCGCCTACGATTTCCTCGAGAAACCCTTCCCCAGCGAGAACCTGCTGGACAGCGTGCGCCGCGCCCTCGACCTGCGCCGCCTGCAACTGGACAACCGCAGCCTGCGCCTGGCCCTGGCCGACCGCCATGAACTGTCCGGCCGGCTGCTCGGCCAGTCGGCGCCGACCCGTCGCCTGCGCGAGCAGATCGGCGCGCTGGCGGCGACCAACGCCGACGTGCTGATCCTGGGCGAAACCGGTTCCGGCAAGGAAGTCGTGGCGCGTGCCCTGCACGAGCTCTCGGCACGACGCAACGGCCCCTTCGTCGCGATCAATGCCGGCGCGCTGGCCGAGTCGGTGGTGGAAAGCGAGCTGTTCGGCCATGAGGCCGGCGCCTTCACCGGCGCGCAGAAACGCCGCATCGGCAAGTTCGAGCACGCCAACGGCGGCACCCTGTTCCTCGACGAGATCGAGAGCATGAGCCTCGACGTGCAGGTCAAGCTGCTGCGCCTGCTGCAGGAGCGCATCGTCGAACGGATGGGCTCGAACCAGCTGATCCCGCTGGACATCCGCGTCATCGCCGCAACCAAGGAAGACCTGCGCCAGGCCGCCGACCAGGGCCGTTTCCGCGCCGACCTGTACTACCGGCTGAACGTCGCGCCGCTGCGCATTCCGCCGCTGCGCGAGCGCGGCGAGGACGCGCTGCTGCTGTTCGAGCATTTCGCCGAAGCCGCCAGCGCGCGGCACAAGCTGCCGCCGCGCGAGTTGCAGCCGCTGCAACGGGCGATGCTGCTGCGGCATGCCTGGCCGGGCAACGTGCGCGAACTGCAGAACGCCGCCGAGCGTTTCGCCCTCGGCCTGGAACTGGCGCTGGACAACCATGCGCCGAGCCTGCCGGCGGTGCAGGGCGGCCTCGGCGAACAGGTCGAGGCCTTCGAGCGGGCGCTGATCGCCGCCGAGCTGAGCCGGCCGCACGGGTCGATGCGCAGCCTCGCCGAAGCCCTCGGCCTGCCGCGCAAGACCCTGCACGACAAACTGCGCAAGCACGGCCTGCACTTCGGCGAAGGCAGCGACGAGAGTGACTGAGCGGTCAGGCGAATAGCGTTTCGCCACCTTGATCGGCGGCGCGCCATTTACTGTTCTTCCTGCGACACCCCGCCACGGCGCCGCTCGTCGGCTTGACTCAGATCATCCTGCGCCAAGGTGGTGCGCGCCCAATGGAATCAGCTAACCGATTCCGGAGGGCATCATGGAACGACAAACGACGCGCAAGCTGCGCCTCGGCGCACTCACCGCACTGGTCATCGGCTCGATGGTCGGCGGCGGCATCTTCTCACTGCCACAGAACATGGCGGCCAGCGCCGGCGCCGGCGCGGTACTGATCGGCTGGGCGATCACCGCGGTGGGCATGCTCACCCTGGCGCTGGTGTTCCAGAACCTCGCGGTGCGCAAGCCCGAGCTGGACACCGGGGTCTACGCCTACGCAAAAGCGGGCTTCGGCGACTACATGGGTTTCTCGTCCGCCTGGGGCTACTGGATCAGCGCCTGGATCGGCAACGTCAGCTACTTCGTGCTGCTGTTCGCCACCTTGGGCTACTTCTTCCCGGTCTTCGGTGAGGGCAACACGCCGGCCTCGATCATCGGCGCCTCGCTGCTGCTCTGGGGCGTGCACTTCCTGGTCCTGCGCGGGATCCACGAGGCGGCGCTGGTCAACCTGATCACCACCGTGGCGAAGATCGTCCCGCTGCTGATCTTCATCGTCATCACCGCCCTGGCCTTCAACGTCGACCTGTTCACCGCGGACTTCTGGGGTAAAGGCAACCCCGACCTGGGCAGCGTGCTGAACCAGGTGCGCGGGATGATGCTGGTCACCGTCTGGGTGTTCATCGGCATCGAGGGCGCCAGCATCTACTCGGCGCGCGCCGAACACCGCAACGAGGTGGCCAAGGCCACAGCGATCGGCTTCTACAGCGTGCTCCTGCTGCTGGTGCTGGTGAACGTCCTGTCCATGGGCGTGCTCGGCCAAGCCGAACTGGCGACGCTGAAGAACCCCTCCATGGCCGGCGTGCTGGAACATGTGGTCGGCCACTGGGGCGCGGTGCTGATCAGCGTCGGGCTGGTGGTGTCGCTGACCGGCGCGCTGCTGTCTTGGACGCTGCTCTGCGCGGAGATTCTCTTCGCCGGCGCACGCGACCACACCATGCCGAACTTCCTCAAGAAGGAGAACGCCAACGGCGTCCCGGCGAATGCGCTGTGGCTGTCCAACGGGCTGATCCAGCTGTTCCTGATCATCACCCTGTTCAACTCGGCGACCTACCTCAACCTGCTCTACCTCGCCACCTCGATGATCCTGGTGCCGTACTTCTGGTCGGCCGCCTACGCCGCGCTGCTCGCCCTGCGTGGTGAGACCTACGAGCAGGCCGCCGGCGCGCGCCGCCGCGACCTGGCGATCGGCGCGGTGGCGGTGCTCTACGCGGTCTGGCTGCTCTACGCCGGCGGCCTCAAGTACGTGCTGCTGTCGGCCCTGCTGTACGCACCCGGCGCGCTGTTCTTCGCCAAGGCCAAGCGCGAACAGGGCCAGCCAGTCTTCACCGGCGTGGAGAAAGTCATCCTCGCCCTGGTGCTGATCGGCGCGGCCGTCGCCGCCTACGGCCTCTACGACGGCTTCCTCAGCCTTTGATCCACCCGGTTCAAGGAGAACCTCCATGTCCAACCCCACAGAGAAACTCGGCGTGCACTCCGAAGCCGGCAAGCTGCGCAAGGTGATGGTCTGCGCGCCCGGCCTCGCGCACCTGAGGCTCACGCCGGACAACGCCGACGAGCTGCTCTTCGATGACGTCATCTGGGTCAGCCAGGCCAAGCGCGACCACTTCGACTTCGTCACCAAGATGCGCGAACGCGGCGTCGAGGTGCTGGAGATGCACAACCTGCTCACCGAGACGGTGAAGAACCCGCAGGCGCTGAAATGGATCCTCGACCACAAGCTCGCCGTCGACCTGGTCGGCGTCGGCCTGCAGGACGAGCTGCGCAGCTGGATGGAAGGCCTGGAGCCGCGCACGCTGGCGGAGTTCCTCATCGGAGGGGTGTCGGCCGCCGACCTGAAGGGCAGCCACGGCGGCGAGATGATCCGCCTGTTCCGCGACTACCTCGGCCACAGCAGCTTCCTGCTGCCGCCGCTACCGAACACCGTGTTCACCCGCGACACCACCTGCTGGATCTACGGCGGGGTCACGCTCAACCCGATGTACTGGCCGGCGCGCCGCCAGGAGACCCTGCTCGCCGCGGCGATCTATCGCTTCCACCCGGAATTCGCCGGCGCCGACTTCCAGGTCTGGTACGGCGACCCTGAAGTCGACCACGGCCAGGCGACCCTGGAAGGCGGCGACGTGATGCCGATCGGCAACGGCGTGGTGCTGATCGGCATGGGCGAGCGCAGTTCGCGCCAGGCCATCGGCCAGCTCGCGCAGTCGCTGTTCCGCAACGGCGCGGCCGAGAGGGTGATCGTCGCCGGGCTGCCGAAGTCGCGCGCCTCCATGCACCTGGACACGGTGTTCAGCTTCTGCGACCGCGACCTGGTCACGGTCTTCCCCGCGGCGGTGAACGCCATCGTGCCGTTCAGCCTGCGCCCGGACGAAAGCAAGCCAGGCGGCATCGACATCCGCCGCGAGGAGAAAGGCTTCGTCGAGGTGGTGGCCGGGGCACTCGGCCTGCCGCAGCTGCGCACCATCGAGACCGGCGGCGACAGCTTCGAGGCCGAACGCGAACAGTGGGACGACGGCAACAACGTGGTCGCGCTGGAGCCCGGCGTGGTCATCGCCTACGACCGCAACACCTTCACCAATACCCGCCTGCGCAAGGCCGGAGTGGAGGTCATCACCATCGACGCCAGCGAGCTGGGCCGGGGCCGTGGCGGCGGCCACTGCATGACCTGCCCGATCGTCCGCGACCCCATCGACTACTGATACGACCGCGCGCGGCCCGGGCCGCGCGCCAGTCAACACAAGGAACAGCGACCATGGCCTTCAACATCCACAACCGCAGCCTCCTCAGCCTGATGCACCACAGCGAGCGCGAACTCTGCTACCTGCTCGACCTGTCGCGTGACCTCAAGCGCGCCAAGTACACCGGCACCGAACGCCAGCACCTGAAAGGCAAGAACATCGCGCTGATCTTCGAGAAGACCTCCACGCGCACCCGCTGCGCCTTCGAGGTGGCCGCCTACGACCAGGGCGCAAACGTCACCTACATCGACCCGAACTCCTCGCAGATCGGCCACAAGGAGAGCATGAAGGACACTGCCCGCGTGCTCGGGCGGATGTACGACGCCATCGAGTACCGCGGCTTCAAGCAGGCCATCGTCGAGGAACTGGCGAAATACGCCGGCGTGCCGGTGTTCAACGGCCTGACCGACGAATACCACCCGACGCAGATGATCGCCGACGTGATGACCATGCGCGAACACAGCGACAAGCCGATGCATTCGATCAGCTACGCCTACCTGGGCGACGCGCGCTTCAACATGGGCAAGTCGCTGCTGTTGATCGGCGCCAAGCTCGGCATGGACGTGCGCATCGGCGCGCCGAAGGCGCTATGGCCGAGCCAGGAACACATCGATGCCTGCCAGGCCTTCGCCGACGCCAGCGGCGCCACCCTGACGCTCACCGAGGACCCGCTGGAGGCAGTGAAGGGCGTCGACTTCATCCACACCGACGTCTGGGTCTCCATGGGCGAACCGGTGGAAGCCTGGGCCGAGCGCATCGGCCAGTTGCTGCCGTACCAGGTCAACGCCGCGCTGATGAAGGCGGCGGGCAACCCACGGGTGAAGTTCATGCACTGCCTGCCGGCGTTCCACAACTCGGAAACCAAGGTCGGCCAGCAGATCGCCGCGCAGTACCCGAACCTCGCCAACGGCATCGAGGTGACCGAGGAGGTCTTCGAGTCGCCGGCCAACATCGCCTTCGAGCAGGCGGAAAACCGCATGCACACGATCAAGGCGATCCTCGTCTCGACCCTCGCCGAAATCTGACCCTCGCGCCCGCGGCGCCCGACAGGTGCGCGGCGGGCCTGACAAGGAGAACCCCATGCGCATCGCCATCGCCCTGGGCGGCAACGCCCTGCTTCGCCGCGGCGAACCCCTGAGCGCGGAAAACCAGCGCGGCAACGTGCGCGTCGCCTGCACGCAGATCGCCAAGGTGGCGGCCGGCAACCAGTTGGTCATCGCCCACGGCAACGGCCCGCAGGTCGGCCTGCTGGCCCTGCAGGGCGCCGCCTACAAGGACGTCGCCAGCTATCCGCTGGACGTCCTCGGCGCCGAAACCGAGGGCATGATCGGCTACATGATCGAACAGGAACTGGGCAACCTGCTGCCCCTCGAGGTGCCCTTCGCCACCCTCCTCACCCAGGTCGAGGTGGACGCCGCGGACCCGGCGTTCGCCGCGCCGAGCAAACCGATCGGCCCGGTGTACACGCGCGCCGACGCCGAACGCCTGGCCGCCGAGAAGGGCTGGAGCATCGCCGCCGACGGCGACCACTTCCGCCGCGTGGTCGCCAGCCCCAGGCCCAAGCGGATCTTCGAGCTGCGCCCGCTGAGCTGGCTGCTGGAGAAGGGCTGCGTGGTGATCTGCGCCGGCGGCGGCGGCATCCCGGTGCGCTACGACGCCGAGGGCAAGCTCGAAGGCGTCGAGGCGGTGATCGACAAGGACCTCTGCTCCGCGTTGCTGGCCCGGCAACTGGAGTGCGACCTGCTGGTGATCGCCACCGACGTCGACGGCGTCTACCTGGACTGGGGCACGCCCGACAAGCGCGCCATCGCCCAGGCGCGCCCGGACGACCTCGACGCCCTGGACTTCGCCGCCGGCTCCATGGGGCCGAAGGTGCAGGCCGCCTGCGAGTTCGCCCGGCAGACCGGCAAGCCGGCGGTGATCGGCTCGCTGGCCGACATCGAAGCCATCGTCGCCGGAAGCGCCGGGACCCGCGTCGACCTAGGCGCCGCCGCCCTCACCTACCGCTGACCCCCGCCATCGCGCGAAGGCCGCCCGGCCTTCGCGGCCTTTTCGCCGCGCCCCGCCACGCGACTTGCAGACGGATTCAGTGACTCGACGGTCACCGAACTCGTCAGCATGTACATTCGCTTGATCCGACCGCCCCATGAACGGGGCGGCAGACGCCCGATTCAACGCCAATAATCGACAGACCGGGGTTTCCCGGCACTGTCTTCCTTGCGTGAGGAGCTATTCGAGTCATGTCTCGCCTACCCGTCATCGTCGGCTTCGGTGGTTACAACTCCGCGGGCCGCAGCTCGTTCCACCACGGCTTCCGCCGCACCGTCATCGAGTCGCTGGACGCCCAGGCGCGCCAGCAGACACTGACCGGCCTGGCCGTGATGATGAAGCTGGTCAGCGTGGTCGACGGCGAATACCGCGACGCCGAGGGCGCCACGCTGACGCCGGCGCAGATCGAGGAGCGCTTCGGCGGGCAGATTCTCGCCTCCACGCTGATCCGCCGGATCGAGAAGCAGCACCTCGACGTGAACGCCGCGCACTGGCACAAGAACCTCGAGATCGGCGGCGCCAACGGCCAGCCGCTGAGCTTCACGGTGGCCGCCAAGCAACTGCCGGAGCCGCTGCCGGCGAACTGGTCGGTGGAGCCGATCAGCGACACCGAGGTCTGCGTCACCCTGCACGAGCGCTGCGAGATCAAGGTCGACAGCTACCGCGAGCTGCCGGTGAAATCCGCCGGCCAGTTGCCCACCGGCTTCGAGCCCGGCGAACTGTACAACTCGCGCTTCCACCCCCGCGGCCTGCAGATGACCGTGGTCGGCGTCACCGACGCGCTGCGCTCGGTGGGCATCGACTGGGCGCGCATCGTCGAGCGCGTCGCGCCCGGCGAAATCGCGGTGTTCTCCGGCAGCCTGATGACCCAGATGGACGAGTACGGCAACGGCGGGCTGCTGCAGTCGCGCCTGCGCGGCCACCGGGTCAGCGCCAAGCAGCTGCCGCTCGGTTTCAACAGCATGCCCACCGACTTCATCAACGCCTACGTGCTGGGCAGCGTCGGCGAAACCGGGACCATCACCGGCGCCTGCGCGACCTTCCTCTACAACCTGCAGAAAGGCATCGAAGGCATTGCCTCGGGCCGCTCGCGGGTGGTCGTGGTGGGCAACAGCGAAGCCCCGATCCTTCCCGAATGCATCGAGGGCTACGCGGCCATGGGCGCGCTGGCCACCGAGGAAAACCTGCGCCTGATCGAAGGCCGCGACGACGTCGACTTCCGCCGCTCCAGCCGCCCGTTCGGGCAGAACTGCGGCTTCACCCTGGCCGAATCCAGCCAGTACGTGGTGCTGATGGACGACGAGCTGGCGCTGGAGCTGGGCGCCGACATCCACGGCGCGGTGCCGGACGTGTTCATCAACGCCGACGGCTTCAAGAAGTCGATCTCCGCCCCCGGCCCCGGCAACTACCTGACCATGGCCCAGGCCGTGGCCGCCGCCAGCCAGCTGGTCGGCCTCGACGGCGTGCGCCAGCGCAGCTTCATCCACGCCCACGGCTCCAGCACGCCGGCCAACCGGGTCACCGAGTCGCAGCTGCTCGACCGCGTCGCCGCGGCGTTCGGCATCGAGGACTGGCCGGTGACCGCGGTGAAGGCGTTCGTCGGGCACTCCCTGGCACCGGCCAGCGGCGACCAGCTGATCTCCGCCCTGGGCAGCTTCAAGTACGGGATCATTCCGGGCATCAAGACCATCGACGCGGTGGCCGACGACGTGCACCGCGAGCACCTGCGCATCCTCACCGAGGACGCCGCGGTGGGCGAACAGGCGCTGGACGTCTGCTTCATCAACTCCAAGGGCTTTGGCGGCAACAACGCCAGCGCCTACGTGCTGGCTCCGCGGCTGGTCGAGAAGATGCTGCGCAAACGCCACGGCGAAGCGGCCTTCGCCGCCTACAGCGAGCGCCGCGAGCAGACCCGCGCGGCCGCCGCCGCCTACGAGAGCCGCGCGCTGAACGGCCAGTTCGACGTCATCTACAACTTCGGCCAGGATCTCATCGACGACAGCGAAATCGACATCAGCGCCGACGGCGTCAAGGTGCCGGGCTTCGCCAAGCCGCTCGCCTACAAGCAGGACGCGCGCTACCGCGACATGCTCGAGGACTGACGCGCCCGGCCGCGCGCATGCAGGCGCGCGCGGCGCTTGCGCCACCAGATTACCAGCCCGGTCAGCGCCAGCACGGCGACCGCCAGGCCGAGCACGGCGATCAGCACGCGCCCGGCAACGCCGAAGATGCGTCCGCCGTGGATCGGCAGCTGCAACCGATAGAAGCGCTCGCCCCAACTGCCCTGGCCGGGAATCTCCTGGCCGAGCAGGCGTCCGTCGCTGCCGTCGAAGAACAGCCAGGCATTGCCCTGATCGCTGGCGTGATCGCCGAAACCGGCACCGTAGAAGTGGTATTCGAAGCTGTAGTACAGCTCGGTGATCGGCGCGCTCAGGCCGAGCCGCCGGCCATGCGCCTCGGCGTAGCGGTAGGCCTGGTCGTAGCCGTAGGTAGTGGCGCCCAATTGGTCCTTCGGCAGCCGCGCGCGGGCTTCGTAGACGCTCGGCGCGACCGGTGAAAGCAGCGAAACCACCGGTTTGAACACTGGTTCGGCGAGGTTCATCGCCACGCTGCTCAGCGCCACGGGCGTCAACAGCAGCCATAGCCACAGGCCGCCGGCGCGGTGCAGGTCGTGGTTGAGACGCTGGCGCTTGATCTTCCAGGCCGTCGCCCATTTGCCGAGGAACGGCCCGCGCCGCGGCAAGGTCAGGCACAGCGCGATGAAGCAGTCGACGAACCAGAGGATCGCCACCCCGCCCATCAGCCACAGGCCCCAGTTGCCCGGCAGCGCCAGGCTGTAGTGAAACTCGAGCAGGAAGGGCACCAGCTTGTCCGGCGCGAAACAGCATTCGCCCCAATGGCGCTGGCCGACCTCTTCGGCGGTGACCGGGTCGAGGTAGCGCACCACCGCCTTTTCGTCGAACGGCTGGCCGCTGGCCGGATCGGTACGCGGCACCATCGCCAGCAACGCGGCGTGCTGCGGCTCGTCGGAGAACTCCATGTACCAGACCTGCAGACGCGGATAGGCGCGTTCCAGGCTGTCCACCAGGCGCCCCGGCGGCAGCCGCTCGCCGACGCCCGGCGTGCGGTAGAACGTCGGATTCAGCCATTCGTCCAGTTCGTGCTGGAAGGCCAGCACGCTGCCGGTCAGCCCGGCGAGGAGCAGGAACAGCGCCGTGGCCAGACCGATGTAGCGGTGCAGCAACAGCAGGACGGTACGCATCGATTCGCCTCCCGCGAACAGCAGGCCGCCGCCGTCCCGAAACGGCGGCGGCCGGCCCGGCGGTATCAGAAGTCGTAGTTGAGGGTGGCCATCACGTTGCGTTCCTCACCGTAGTAACACTGGTAGAGGCTATTGCAGGCGGCGACGTACTTCTCGTTGGTGAGGTTGTTCAGGTTGAGCCGCACGCCCACGCCGTCGAGCCCGACGCGGGACAGGTCGTAGCCGAGCGAGGCATCGAACAACGTGTAGGACGGCAGCCGCAGGGTGTTCTCCGCGTCCGCCCAGCTGCGCCCGAAGTAGCGCGCCCCGCCACCGACCTGCAGGCCGCCCAGCGCACCGTCGGCGAAGGTGTAGTCCGCCCACAGCGAGGCCATGTTGCGCGCCACCACGTTGGGCGTGTTGCCCCGGTTGTTGGCGCCGGAGGTGGCGATGTAGTCCTTGGTGTACTCCACGTCCATATACGTGTAGCTGGCGACCAGGTTGCTGTTCGGCGTCGGTCGCGTGCGCGCCTCCAGCTCGACGCCCCTGGAGCGGATCTCGCCCACCGAGCGGAAGAAGTTCTCGCTGGAATCCTTGCTCGACAGGTTCGACTGGGTGAGGTCGAAGTACGACAGCGTGTAGAGGTCGTCGGTGCCCGGCGGCTGGTACTTCAAGCCGACCTCGTACTGCTCGCCCTCGGTGGGTTTGAGCAACGTCACGTCGAAGTTGCCGGTGGTGCCGTTGTAGGCCGGCGAGGTGTTGGGGTTGAACGAATCCGAGTAGCTGACATAGGGCGAAAGGCCGTTGTCGAAGGCGTAGAGCACGCCGATACGCCCGGTGAGCTTGTTCTCCTTGTCGCTGTCCGATTGGTCGCCGTAGATCGAATTGGTCTGCTCGAACGAGGTTTCCACCCAGTCCTGGCGCAGGCCGAGGGAGAAGCGCCAGCGGTCGAGGGCGATCAGGTCCTGCACGTAGAGGCCGGTCTGCTCCAGGCGGCGGCTCTCGTCGTACTGGTGGTAGAAGCTGTAGGTCACCTCGGGCCGCACCCCGGTATAGGGGTTGACCGCGCTGGCGGTGCCACCGTCGTAGTTCACCCGCGCCTTGCGCCGCTGGTAGTCGAGGCCGGTGACCAGGGTGTGCTCGAGCGCTCCGGTGGCGAACTCGAACTGCATCTGGTTATCCACGCTCTAGGCGTGCAACGCCTCCTGGGCACCGGTGTAGGCGCGATAGAGGTCGCCATCGGCGCCGTAGCCATACTGGGTCGTGTAGCCGTACTGGTAGACCTGTTCGGAATCCACGCGCGAATCCAGGTACTGGAAGTTCTGCCGCGCGGACACCAGGTCGTTGAAGCGGTGTTCGAGCTGGTAGCCGAGCATCTGCTGGTCGCGCTCGAATTTCTCGCGGTCGTCCTCGCCCTCGAAGAAGTGCGTGGAGATGCGTTGCCCGTTGTGCTGATAAACAGTTCCGTCGTCCGGCAGGCCGCCGTGATAGCCACCTTTTGGGTCGTGCTGGAGCATCGCCAGCAGGGTCAGGCGGGTGTCGTCGGTGAAATCGATGCTCAACGAGGGCATCAGCGCGTAACGCTGCTCTTCGATGCCATCCACCTGGTTGTCGGCGTCCTTGACCACCCCGACCAGCCGGTAGGCCATGCGCTGCTCGTCGCCCAGCGGGCCGGTGAAGTCGAAGGCGCCCTGCTTGAAGTCGTTGCTGCCCAGGGTCAGCTGCAGCTGGCGGTGCGCCTCGTATTCCGGCTTCTTGCTGGTCAACGCCACCAGCCCGCCCGGATTGCTGCGCCCATAGAGCACCGACGACGGCCCCTTCAGCACGTCGATGCGCTCGAGGAAATAGGGGTCGACCTGCAGGCTGCTGTAGGTGCCGCTGTCGCCGAGCATCTTCTGCCCGTCGAGGAACAGGTTGTCCACCGAACCGTCGTTGATCCCGCGCAGCGCCACGTAGTCGTAACGGGTCGTGGCGCCGTAGGGCGTACTCATCAGGCCCGGCGTGTAGCGCAGGGCCTGGGCGACCGTCTGCGAGCCCTGATCGTCCATCTGCTGGCGGGTGACCACCGAGACGCTCTGCGAGGTTTCCAGCAACGGCAGGCTGGTCTTGGTCGCCACGCTGCTGTGGGTGGCGTTGTAGCCCTCCATCGAACCCAGCGCGTTACCCAGGCTGCCCTGCACGTGCAGCGTCTGCAGCTCGACCGGTGCGCTTTCCGCCACCAGCGAATAGTTGCCCTGGGCATCGCGTACCGCGCGCAGGCCGCTGCCGCGAAGCAGCGCGGCGAAACCCTGGTCGACCGCGTATTCACCGCGCAGCCCGCTGGAGTTCAAGCCTTGCACCAGGTTGCCATCCACCAACAGCAGCACCCCGGCGTCGCCGGCGAAGCGGCTCAGCGCGCTGGACAGCGGCCCGGCGGGGATCTCGTAGCGGCGGGCGTCGGTTTCGGCGGCACTCGCCGGCGGTGCGGCGAGAATACTCAGCGGCAGCGCGATGACGGCGGCACGGACGGCGCGCGTCAGCGGACGCGGTGTGCAAGGCAGAGAGCGGGAGCGCATGGCAGGACCTTTGTTCTCGTTGAAGGGCGGTGATTGCCTCTAAAGCCAAGCGAGAACGAAAAAGGGGAACCGCCCGAACGATTTTTTTTGCTGCCGCGCATCAGGCCGGCTCCAGGCTCACCCACCATGGCAAGCGACGCTGCACGCGCACCGGCAGGGTGCCGGCGAGCGCATCGAGCACGCGCTCGGTATCGGCCAGCGGGAAGGCGCCGACCACGCGCAGCCCGGCGATGCGCGGATCGCAGCCTAGGTAGCCGTGGCGGTAGCGGCCCAGTTCGGCGAGGAACGCGTCGAGGCGCATGTCGTCGGCCAGCAGCATGCCGCCGGACCAGGCCTGCGCGGCGCGTTGCAGCGGTCCGCTGGTGACCGCCCCGGCGGAGGAAAACCGCCATTGCCGGCCGGCCGACAGCGGCGTCGCCGCCGACCCTGCGCCGCGCAGCATGAAGTCGCCGGCATACAGGCTGAGCTGGGTTTCACCGTCGAGCTGGCGCAGCGAAAAGTGCGCGCCCCGCTCGCTGCGCAGCACGCCCTCGGCACTGCGCACCAGCAACGGCCGGCGTTCCGTCGGGGCGTCGACGAGGATCTCGCCGCGGTACAGCGACAGGGTCCGCGCGGCATCGTCGAACGCGATGTCGACCGCGCTGTCGGTGTTCAGCCACAGCTGCGAGCCGTCGGCCAGGCGCAGGTCGCGGATTTCGCCAACCGCGCTGCGCTGGCTGGCGAACCAGCCGCGCGCGCCCAGGCGATCGACGCCGAGCCAGGCCAGCGCGCCACCGCCGCAGAGCACGCTCAGGGTCCTCAACGCCTGCCGGCGACCGCAGCGGCTGCCGAGCATACTGGCGGCCGCGCGACCGCCGGGCTCGTTGGAGAGACGCTGCAGCTGGCCGCTGAGACGCTCCACCTTGCGCCAGGCATGGGCGTGATCCGGTTGCGCCAGCCAGGCCTGCCAGGCCAACCGTTCGTCTTCGCCCACGCGCCCGGAATGCAGCACGGCGAACCAGTCCGCCGCTTCCTGCAACACGCGGAACTCCTGGCTCATCAGGCGTCGTCCATCAGCGTCAGGCACTGCAGCATCGCCTGCGCCATGTACTTCTTCACCATCCGCTCGGAGACGCCCAGCTCGCCGGCGATCTGCACGTAGGTGAGGCCGTGCAGCTGGGAGAGCAGAAAGGCGCGGCGGACCTTTTCCGGCAGCCGCGCCAGCAGCGTATCCACCTGCAGCAGCGTCTCGACGATCAGCGCCCGGGTTTCCGGCGAGGGCGCCAGTGTCTCCGGTTGTAGCGCAAGCGCATCGAGATACGCCTGCTCGATCTGCCGGCGCCGCCAGTGGTTGACCAGCAGGCTCTTGGCGATGGTGTGCAGGTAGGCGCGTGGCTCGCGGATGGCGGCGACGTCGTGATCGCGGGCGAGCACGCGGAGGAAGGTGTCCTGGGCGAGGTCGGCAGCGTTATGCGCGCATCCGAGCTGGTGCCTCAGCCAGCCTTGCAGCCAGCCGTGGTGATCGGCATAGAGCCGCTGCAGGTCGTTCGGCCTGACTATGCCTTCGCTGTTCATGGAAATCCCCCGACCCTTTCGGGCAAATGATAATTAATATCATAAAGGGCTTCCAGCGGCGATCAGTCCAGCCGTTGCGCCAGCCGCACCAGGTCGTCGCGCCAGTCCACCGCCTTCGGCAGGGCGAGGAAATGCGGGTTGAGGTAGGACTCGCGTGGTTCGTAGGTCAGCGGCTCGCCGGCGATGCCGAGCACCTCGCCGCCCGCGCCTTCGAGCACGCCCTGGGCCGCCGCGGTGTCCCACTGCGAGGTGGGGGCCAGGCGCGGATAACAGTCGGCCGCGCCCTCGGCGAGCAGGCAGAACTTCAACGAGCTGCCGACGCTGGCCAGCTGCAGGTCGCCGAAGCGCTCGCTCAGCCCCTGCAGCAGGCGTTCCTGCGCCGGGCTGGAATGGCGGCGGCTGGCAACTACGGTGAAACGCTCCGCCGGCTGCGCGCGCACGGCGATCGGCATGGGCGCGCCATCGCGCTCGCACAGGAACGCACCGCTGCCGGCGCCGCCGTAATAGCAGCGCCCGGAACAGGGAATCCCGACCACACCGAACAGCACGCGGCCGCGCTCGATCAGGGCGACGTTGACGGTGAATTCCTCGGAGCCGGCGATGAACTCCTTGGTGCCGTCCAGCGGGTCGACCAGCCACCAGCGCTGCCAGCGTTCGCGCTCGCCCAGGGCGATCTCGCAATCCTCCTCGGACAGCACCGGAATCGTCGGATCGAGCGCCCGCAGGCCGTCCGCCAGCACCCGATGGGCGGCGAGGTCGGCGGCGGTGACAGGCGAGGCGTCGGACTTTTCCCGCACCGCCAGGTCGCTGCGCCAATAGGGCATGATCGCCGCGCCGGCGCGCTGCACCAGCTCGATCACCGCCGGCAGCAGGGCGGCGCTCACAGGACGAACTCGCCGCGCTGGGCAAGCAGGTCGCGCGCCAGGTACAACGCCGCCAAGGCGCGGCCCTCGCTGAACTGCGGGTGCTGCACCAGGCTCGACAGTTCGCGCAGGTTGACCTGGCTGACGCCCAGCGGCTCGGGCTCGTCGCCCGGCAGGCTTTCCGGATAGAGGTCGCGGGCCAGCACCACCTGGATCTTCTGGCTCATGTAGCCCGGCGACAGTGACAGCTCGGTGAGGTATTCCAGGCACCGCGCGCCGAAGCCTGCCTCTTCCTTGAGCTCGCGCTCGGCGGCGACCAGCACGTCCTCGCCCGGCTCGATGAGGCCCTTGGGCAGCGACAGCTGGTAGTCGTCGGTGCCCGCGCAATACTCCTCCACCAGCAGCGCGTGATCGCTGTCGGCCAGCGCCACGATCATCACCGCGCCGTAGCCGGCGCCCTTGCTGGCGAGCCGTTCGTAGGTCCGCTCGACGCCGTTGGAGAAGCGCAATTGCAGCTCCTCGACGGAAAACAGGCGACTTTTGGCGACGATCTCGCGGGCGAGTACGGTGGGTTTCTGACGCATGGGCTGACTCCTTGGCGCGAACGGGTATCATACCGCGCCTTTCCCGATTATCCCCGTCGGAGATTCACCGCCCAGCGCGACCGGCCGCGAGGAACCCGCCATGACCACCCTGCCCTGGTCCGAAATCGACACCGTGCTGCTCGACATGGACGGCACCCTGCTCGACCTGCACTTCGACAACCACTTCTGGCTGGAACACCTGCCGCGGCGCTATGCCGAGCATCACGGCGTGTCCGCCGAACGGGCCCGCGCGGAGCTGCTGCCGCTGTTCCGCGAGCATGCCGGCACGCTGAACTGGTACTGCACGGATTTCTGGAGCCGCGAGCTGGGCCTGTCGATCCGCGAGATCAAGCGTGAAGTGGCCCACCTGATCGCCCTGCGGCCCGACGCCGACACCTTCCTCGCCGCCGTGCGCGCCGCCGGCAAGCGGGTCGCGCTGATCACCAACGCACACCGCGATTCGCTGTCGCTGAAGATGGAGAAGGTCGCCCTGGCGCCCTATTTCGACCGCCTCATCAGCTCCCACGACTACGGCTTTCCCAAGGAAGACCAGCAGTTCTGGTTCGCCCTGCAAGAGGACTTCGGGTTCGATCCGGCGCGCAGCCTGTTCATCGACGACAGCCTGCCGATCCTGCGCAGCGCGCGACAGTTCGGCGTCGCCCAGTTGCTCGCCGTGCGCCAGCCGGACAGCCGCGGCCAGCTGCGCGACACCGAGGAGTTCGCCGCCGTCGAGGATTATCGCCAGGTGCTGCCCGGCGCCCTGGCGGAGGCCTGAGCCGTGGACATCAAGCAGCTGCGCTTTCTCATCGCCCTCGACGAGACGCGCCATTTCGGCCAGGCCGCGGCGCGCTGCCATATCACCCAGCCGACCCTGTCGATGCGCCTGCGCGGCCTGGAAGAGGAACTCGGCCTGGAGCTGGTGCGGCGCGGCCAGCGTTTCGAGGGTTTCACCGAGCCGGGCGAACGCATCCTGGCCTGGGCGCGGACCACCCTGGCGGCGGTCGACGGCCTGCAGGCGGAGGCCGCCGCCTGCCGCGGCAACCTGGTCGGCACCCTGCGCCTGGGCATGGTGCCGCTGTCCAGCTTCGACCCATTGCCGCTGCTGCGACGCCTCAACCAGCGCCACCCGAGCCTGCGCTTCCAGCTCTCGGCACTGAGTTCGGAGCAAATCCTCGAACAGCTCGCGAGCAACCGGCTGGACCTCGGCCTCTCCTACCTGGACGGGCTGGATGCGCGGCATTTCCACAGCCTGGCGCTGCTCGAGACGCGCATGGGCCTGCTCTACGATCCGGCCCACTTCACGTTCGGTGCTGGCGCGCTGAGCTGGGACGCGCTCATCAAGCTGCCGCTGGGAATGCTGTCCGGCGGCATGCACTTTCGCCAGTCCATCGACCACGCGTTCCGTTCCCGTGGGCTGAAAGTACAGCCGCTGCTGGAGACCGACGCGGTGCACCAGTTGCTCCAGGCGGTGCGCGGTGGCCTCTGCTGCGCGGTGATGCCGCTGGACAGCGGGCTCGCCGGGCTGGTGGAGAATCTTTGCCTGCACCCGATCGACGACGCCCATACGCTGGCGCCGCTGGGCCTGATCATGCGTCACAGTGAGCCGCGCTCGGCGCTCGCCGATGCCTGTTTCGCGCAGATGATCGAGCTTCTGGAGGCAGCCGGAAGCGGTTGACCGCCGGAACCCCGCCTGCGCACGCTATCTAAACAGCACGCCCTTCTGATCCGGATCGCCATGCCTCTGCCTACGCTCGACGCCCGCACCGCCCGCTTCCTGCCCTGGATCGTGGCCATCGCCTTCTTCATGCAGACCCTGGACGGGACCATCCTCAACACCGCGCTGCCGGCGATGGCCGCCGACCTCGCGGAGAACCCGCTGCGCATGCAGGGCGTGGTGATCGCCTACATGCTCACCGTGGCACTGCTGATCCCAGCCTCCGGCTGGATCGCCGACCGCTTCGGCACGCGGCGGATCTTCTTCGCCGCGATCCTGCTGTTCAGCGTCGGATCGCTGCTCTGCGCGCTCTCGCACAACTTCAGCCAGCTGGTCTGCGCCCGTGTGCTGCAGGCCATCGGCGGTGCGCTGATGATGCCGGTGGGACGCCTGGTGGTGCTGCGCGCCTACCCGCGCAGCGACCTGGTGCGGATCATGAGCTTCATCACCCTGCCCGGCCTGGTCGGCCCGCTGATAGGCCCGACCCTCGGCGGCTGGCTGGTGGAATACGCCTCCTGGCACTGGATCTTCCTGATCAACCTGCCGGTCGGCGCACTCGGCTGCTGGGCCGCGCTGCGCTACATGCCGGACCTGCGCGGCGCCGAACGCACGCGCTTCGACGGCGTCGGCTTCGCCCTGTTCGGCGCCGCGATGGTGCTGATCACCATCGCCCTGGAGGGCCTCGGCGAGCTGAAACTGCCACACGTGCGGGTGATGCTCCTGCTGGTCGGCGGCCTCGCCTGCCTCGCCGCCTACTGGCTGCGTGCCGGCAAGGTCGACAAACCGCTGTTCAGCCCCAGCCTGTTCGCCAACCGCAGTTTCGCCGTGGGCATCCTCGGCAACCTGTTCGCGCGCCTGGGCAGTGGCGCCCTGCCGTTCCTCACGCCGCTGCTGCTGCAGGTGGCGATGGGCTATTCGCCAGCCCAGGCCGGGATGAGCATGATCCCGCTGGCGGCCGCGGCGATGGCGATGAAGCCGCTGGCCAAGCCACTGATCGACCGTCTCGGCTACCGCACCATCCTCACCGGCAACACCCTGCTGCTCGGCATGCTGATCGCCAGCCTGGCGCTGGCCGGCGAGGGCATGCCGTACCCGCTGCTGCTGGTGCAGCTGGCCTTCATCGGCGCGATCAACTCGCTGCAGTTCACCGCGATGAACACCATCACCCTGATCGGCCTGCGCGACGAGGAAGCCAGCAGCGGCAACAGCCTGCTCTCGGTGGTGGTGCAACTGGCGATGAGCCTCGGCGTGGCCTCGGCCGCGGCGCTGCTCGGCGGCTTCACCCTCGACGACGGCGGCTCGGTGCTGCACGCCTTCCAGATGACCTTCCTGTGCATCGGCGGGCTGTCGATGCTGGCCGCGTTCATCTTCCTCCAGCTCGATGAGCGCCAGGGCCGCAACGGCACGGACATCGACAGCAAGATCGAGGTGGAAGGCTGAGGCGCGGTTCAGGCCCGTAAGGCCGTTCACGTCAGCGGTGGTCGAACCCGATCAGCCTCCTCCCTCTCCCCCAGCCCCTCTCCCATGAATGGGAGAGGGGTGCAGTACCGACGATCTTGCTACGCTGCCGGCCCGGGCTCGCGCCCGTGAGCCGCCTGGCGGCCTGAGCCGCGGGCGGCGCGCCTGTTACACTGCGCGACATTTCCGCACCCCAGGCCGCTTCCGTGACCACGACCGCTTTTTCCTCCCTACCGCTTTCCGCGGCCATGCTGGCCAACCTGGAGGCGCTCGGCTATGCGTCGATGACGCCGATCCAGGCGCAGAGCCTGCCGGTGATCCTCAAGGGCATGGACCTGATCGCCCAGGCCAAGACCGGCAGCGGCAAGACCGCCGCCTTCGGCATCGGCCTGCTGAACCCGCTCAACCCGCGCTACTTCGGCTGCCAGGCCCTGGTGCTCTGCCCGACCCGCGAACTCGCCGACCAGGTCGCCAAGGAGCTGCGCCGGCTGGCTCGCGCCGCCGACAACATCAAGATCCTCACGCTCTGCGGCGGCGTCTCCATCGGCCCGCAGATCGGCTCGCTGGAGCACGGCGCCCACGTCATCGTCGGGACGCCGGGACGCATCCAGGAGCACCTGAAGAAGGGCACGCTGAAACTCGACGGGCTCAATACGCTGATCCTCGACGAAGCCGACCGCATGCTCGACATGGGCTTCTACGACGCCATCGCCGAGATCATCGGGCAGACCCCGGCGAAGCGGCAGACGCTGCTGTTCTCCGCCACCTACCCGGCGGCGATCAAGCAGCTCTCCGCGGCGTTCATGCGCGACCCGCAGCAGGTCCGCATCGAAGCCCTGCACGATGGCGAGCAGATCGAGCAGCGCTTCTACGAGATCGCGCCCGAGCAGCGCATGGATGCCGTGCTCAAGCTGCTCGCGGCCTACCGACCGGAATCCTGCGTGGCCTTCTGCTTCACCAAGCAGCAGTGCCAGGAGCTGGTCGAGCACCTCGGCGCCCACGGCATTTCGGCGATGGCGCTGAACGGCGACCTGGAGCAGCGCGACCGCGACCAGGTGCTGGCGATGTTCGCCAACCGCAGCCTGTCGGTGCTGGTGGCCACCGATGTCGCGGCCCGCGGGCTGGACATCGATGCGCTGGACATGGTGATCAACGTCGAACTGGCGCGCGATCCGGAAATCCACATCCACCGGGTCGGCCGCACCGGGCGCGCCGGCAACAAGGGCCTGGCGATGAGCCTGGTCGCCCCCGCCGAGGCGCATCGCGCCCAGGCCATCGAGACGCTGCAGAAGGCGCCGCTCAACTGGCACCCGCTGAACAGCCTGAAACCCCGCGATGGCGCGCCGCTGCAGGCGCCGATGACAACCTTGTGCATCAATGGCGGACGCAAGGAGAAGATCCGCCCCGGCGACATCCTCGGCGCGCTCACCGGCGAGGCCGGCATTCCCGGCGCCCAGGTCGGCAAGATCGCGATCTTCGACTTCCAGGCGTTCGTCGCCGTCGAACGCGGGATCGCCCGTCAGGCGCTCAAGCGCCTCGCCGAGGGCAGGATCAAGGGCAAGTCGTTCAAGGTGCGGATGCTCTGAGGGGGGCGCATGGCGGGCCGTCGAGCGCCCGCCATGTCCGTCCGACGGCGCTGCGGCTCACTTCTTCATCTGCTGGAGCACCGGCGCGCACTGGTCGGCCTGGCCACCGCTGGGCGCCACCAGCGCCAGCAGCCCGGCCACCGGCGCAACCGCCACGCCCAGCGCGATCAGCCCCGCCCCGCGCGCCACCAGCTGCCCGGCGTGAACGCCAGGCTTCGGCTCCTTGAAGGTTCCGCGCACATAGAGCGGCGAGCGCAGCGAGATGATCCGCACGCCCTTGGACTGGGGCACGATGTCGAAATCCATCTGCTCGGTCTTCATATTCGCCCAGCCGTCGATGCGGATCACCGCGTTCTCGGTATCGAGCAGGAACACCCGGCTGCTGGCCAGGCCGTCCTTGATGCCGAGGTCGGCGGCGGCGCAGTTGATCTGCACCTCGTCATCACCGAACAACCGGCTCGCCAAATAGTTGCCGACGTTCAACCCGGCGATTTCCATCAGGCCGCGGCTGACCACGCCGTCGTTCATCAGCAGGCGCAGGTCGCCGTTGGCCGAGCCGAGCAGCGCCGCCACCGAGTTGCCGGTGCCGGCGATGCTGGCGTCGCCGTTCAGCTCGCCGAGGCTGCTCTGCATCGCCTGCACCGACGGGAACAGCTGCTTGAGCTTGAGCTGGCGCGCCTTGAGCTGCGCGCTGCCGCGCAACGGCGTCTGCCGGCCGTCGAGGACGATGTGCGTATCCAGCGTGCCGCCGGCCATGCCGAAGCGCAGCGGTTCCAGGCTCAGCGCGCCGTCGTTGAGGAGCACATGGGTGGTCAGGTCGCTGATCGGTAGCGTCTCGCCATGCACGATCTTCCTGCCGGTGAAGCTGACGTCGGCGTCCATGCTGCGCCAGGCCTCGGTCTCGAACCGCTCGTAGGGCAGCACGTTGTCCGCCGGCTGCACACTGGATTCGCCACGGGCTTTCTTCTCTTCGTTGGAGTCGGCGCCGATCAACGGGGCCAGGTCGCTGAACAGCAACTGGTTGGAGGTCAGCGTGCCGGAAAGCTTCGGCCGCGGCTGGCGCGCGACGAAGGTCAGGCTGCCATGGATGTCGCTGTCGCCGATGCGGCCGTTGAACTCTCGGTACTCGTAGCTGGCGCCGTCGGCGTCCCGCAGCCGCGCGATCAGGCGCCCGTCGGTGGCGTATTTCGGACTGTCCGGCAGGACCACGCCGATCAGCGGCTGCAGGTTGCCGAGGCTGTCACCGGACATCCGCAGGCGCAGGTCGAGCGCGCCGAGGTTCTTCGGATCGGTGAGCGTGCCTTCCACCTGCACGCGGGTCGCGCCGGCGCGCAGATCCACCTGCACCGGGAACGGCTGGGCGGCGTCCTGCAGGGCCAGCAGGCCACCGACCTTGCCCTGGCCGCTCACGGGCTGTGCGCGATAGCTGCCCTTGGCCTGCCAGGCGAACGCGTAATCCTGCGCCGCGGCGCCCTGTTGCGTGCCGGCGTCGGCCCGCGCCTTGCCGACGATATCGCTGAACGGGATCGGCTTGCCCAGCGGCTGCACGTCGACCTGGACCTTGGCCTGCAGGGTTCGGTCGTCATAGCGCACCTGGCCCTTGTCGAAGCCGATGGTGCCGATGTCCAGCGTCCAGGGCGACGGCTCTTCGTCCTTCGGCTCGTCGCTGCCCAGATCGAAGGTCCAGTTGTCGCGGCCATCGGCGAGGCGTTCGAGTTCGGCATCGGCGGCGGTCAGCTGGATGCGCGGAATGCGCACGGTCTTCGACAGCAGGGCCAGCGGCGACAGGCTCGCCTCGACCCGCTCCAGCGCCACCAGATGATCGCCCTTGGCCCATTCAGGGTTGCCGACGCGCAGCTTCTCGGCGCTCACGTGCGGCCAGGGCACCTGCCCGCGCCAGCCTTTCTCGTCGGGCTCGCGGCGCCACTCCACGGCGAGATTTCCGTCGATGGCGAACGGCCGTCCGAGCGCCTCCGACACCTTCTCGTTGATCGTCGGCTTGGCGCGGTTCCAGTCGAAGGTGGCGACGAACACCACCAGCGCGGCCAGCAACAGCAGCAGCCCGGCAACACTCCAGATCAGAATCTTCTTTGCACGCGTCATGCGCTCCCTCCAGCCAGGCGCCGCGGACGGATGCAGCGCTCCTACCTATCGACTGGAAAACCCCGGCGATGACTCCCCGGAAGCTTCGCCAACACCCCATGGACGGCGGCCGAAAATGCACGCCCAAAGGGCACCGAAAGGGCCGGCGAATCGCTTTGGTGCAGCCTTAACTGACTGAAATGGCTGGATTTTCACCAAGCATCAATGAAGTCGATCTTTACTATTCCCTGGAACGACTTTTTGATCGAATTTTCCTGAGTAGTATTGGCTCCGTACCCCACTTATTGCCCCCCATGAGGAGCCACTCAAATGAAAACTCAAATCCTTGCAAGCGTGATTCTGGCCACCCTGACCTCCACCGCTTTCGCCCTTCCGCAGTCGCCCCAACCGTTCCTGGGCGAAGCCAAGGCCGCCAGCGCCTACCATCAGATCGTCAATCCCCAAGCCGACAGCGGCTTCGAGCGTATCGGTGGCAAAGTCGCCGACAGC
>NZ_DJTK01000025.1:0-41878 GCF_002438225.1 Pseudomonas sp. UBA6310
TCGCCGACAGCGGTTTCGAACGCACCGGCGGTAAAGTCGCTTGAAGCCCTCGATAGATGACAAAAGCCCGGCCCGTCCGGGCTTTGTTCATTTTCAGCCAGCGCTTTTCCGCGAATGCCCACGCCACACCCCGCCCGCACGCTCAGTGCACGACTGATCACCAGACATCGACGGGCGCAAAATCCTTTTGCTAGAGTGCGGCCACCTCCCCCGCTCGCCGTCGCCCCCGCATGCCACCACGCGCCGAACAAAAACTGCAGACCCGCCACGCCTTGCTGGCCGCCGCGCGCAGCCTGATGGACAGCGGGCGCGGCTTCGGCAGCCTGAGCCTGCGCGAAGTCGCACGCTGCGCCGGCATCGTCCCCACCGGCTTCTATCGCCACTTCGAGGGCATGGATCAGCTTGGCCTGGCGCTGGTCGAGGAAGTCGGCGAGACCTTTCGCGAAACCTTGCGCGTGGTGCGCCGCAACGAGTTCGAGCTGGGCGGGCTGGTCGAGGCCAGCACGCGGATTTTCCTCGACGCGGTGAGCGCCAACCGCGAGCAGTTCCTCTTCCTCGCCCGCGAGCAATACGGCGGTTCGCGCCCGGTGCGCCAGGCCATCTCCAGCCTGCGCCAGCGCATCACCGACGACCTCGCGGCCGACCTCAAGCTGATGAACCGCATGCCGCAGCTCGACGACGCGGCGCTGGACGTGATCTCCGATCTGGTGGTGAAAGCGGTGTTCGCCACCCTCCCCGAACTCATCGACCCGCCCTCCGAATCCCTGCCCGCGCACCTGAGCGCCGAAGCCAAGATCACCCAGCAGCTGCGCTTCATCTTCATCGGCGGCAAGCACTGGCTCGGGCTGAACGGCTCGCGGACCTGATCGCCCGGCGCCCCGGCGCTGCCCCGCTTTGGCATACTGGCCAGACGCCGCGCGCCTGAATGCACCATTACCGCGCACGAATTTCACCTGGGCACCAAAGCAAACCTGACCGAGGGTTCAAATTCGGGCAACCCCGCGCCGCAGCGCGCCATCCATGGGGCCGCACGCACTTGGCAAGTCCCTTGCTCGTACCTCCGCCACGCCAATCCCCGGAAGCCACCATGCTCGTGATTCACCGCCGCATCGAACCCCGCACCGAATGGGACGCCGAACTGGAAATGACCTTCGAGGCCCGCAGCAAGAGCCGCCTGCGCTGCTTCAGCAGCACCGGCGAAGACGTCGGCCTGTTCCTCGAACGCGGCCAGCCACCGCTCGCCGATGGCGAATGCCTGCAGGCCGAGGACGGCCGCATCGTCCGCGTCCGCGCCCGCGCCGAGCCACTGATGCACGTGACCTGCGCCAACGCCTTCGAACTGACCCGCGCCGCCTACCACCTGGGCAACCGCCATGTCGCCCTGCAACTGGGCGACGGCTGGCTGCGTCTGCCCGACGACTACGTGCTCAGGGACATGCTCGAACAGCTCGGCGCCCACGTCGAAGCCATCGAGGCGCCGTACCAGCCGGAGCACGGCGCCTACGGCGGCGGCCATCACCACTCGCACGCCGGCGAAGCCGAATTCAGTTACGCGCCGCGCCTGCACCAGTTCGGCAGCAAAGCGTGAATCCCGCCTGGGCCCTGTTGCGCCTGGCCAGCCCGCAGTTGCCGATCGGCGGCTACAGCTATTCCCAGGGCCTGGAAATGGCCGTCGAGCAGGCGCGCGTGAAGGACAGCGCCAGCGCGCGGCGCTGGATCGCCGACCAGTTGCTGCTCAACCTCGCGCGCTTCGAGGCGCCGCTGCTGCTGGCCCACTGCGTGGCCGCCGCCGAGGGTGACTGGGACGAACTCAAACGCCTCGCCGGCGAGCAGCGCGCCAGCCGGGAAACCCGCGAGCTGCGCCTGGAAAGCCGGCAGATGGGCTACTCGCTGCAGCAGTTGCTCGAAGGCCTGCCCGAGATGGATGAAGCGGCCCGCACGCTGCTCGGCGAACTCGACGAACCCGGCCTGGCGGTGACCTGGGCGCTGGCCGCCCGCTCCTGGAAGATCGACGCGCAGGACGCCCTCGCCGCATGGCTCTGGGGCTGGCTGGAAAACCAGCTGGCGGTACTGATGAAGACCCTGCCGCTCGGCCAGCAGGCCGCGCAGCGGCTGACCTCCGAGCTGCTGCCCAGCTTGCAGCAGGCGCAGCGCGAGGCCAGCGAACGGAGCGCGGACACCTGGGGCAGTGCCGCCTTCGGCCTGGCCCTGAGCAGCATGGCCCACGAACGCCAGTACAGCCGCCTGTTCCGCTCGTGAAGGCGCAACCAATCAGCCGCCGCGCGCCCGGTGTGCGCGGCACACAGATAGACATGGGAGAAACAACGATATGAACAGCCAACCCTTGCGTGTCGGCATCGGCGGTCCGGTCGGTTCCGGCAAGACCGCACTGACCCTGGCGCTGTGCCTGGCGCTGCGCGAACGCTACAACCTCGCTGTGGTGACCAACGACATCTACACCCAGGAGGACGCGCAGTTTCTGGTGCGCAACGAAGCCCTGGCGCCGGAGCGGATCATCGGCGTGGAAACCGGCGGTTGCCCGCACACGGCGATCCGCGAGGACGCCTCGATCAACCTGGAAGCCGTCGACCAGCTCAACCGGCGCTTCCCGGGCCTGGACCTGATCATCGTCGAGTCCGGCGGCGACAACCTCTCGGCGACCTTCAGTCCAGAGCTGTCCGACCTGACCATCTACGTGATCGACGTGTCTGCCGGCGACAAGCTGCCGCGCAAGGGCGGCCCGGGCATCTGCAAGTCCGACCTGCTGGTAATCAACAAGATCGACCTCGCCCCGCTGGTCGGCGCTTCGCTGGAGATGATGGACAGCGACACCCGCAAGATGCGCGGCGACAAGCCGTTCGTCTTCAGCAACCAGAAAGTCGGCCAGGGTCTGGACCAGATCATCGCCTTCATCGAACGCCACGGCATGCTCAGCGCCGCCTGAGCCCATCACCAGGAGACCTCCATGAAGCTTCGCCACTCGCTTTACGCCCTTGCCCTCGCCTTCACCCCGGCGCTGGCCTTCGCCCATCCGGGCCATGACGCTTCCGGACTGATGTCGGGCATCGCCCACCCGATCACCGGACTGGACCACCTGCTGGCGATGCTCGCCGTCGGCCTCTGGGCGGCGCAGCAGAAAGGCGCCGCGCGCTGGGCGCTGCCGGCGACCTTCGTCGGCACCATGCTGATCGGCGGGCTGTTCGGCTTCGAGGGTATGGAATTGCCGTTCATGGAACAGGGCATCGCCAGCTCGGTGCTCGCCCTCGGCCTGCTGGTCGCCGTCGCGGTACGTCCGCCGATGGCCGTGGCCGTAGGCCTGACCGCGCTGTTCGCCCTCGCCCACGGCGTCGCTCACGGCCTCGAGCTGCCGGAAATCGCCAGCCCCTGGAGCTATGCCGCCGGCTTCGTCGCCGCCACCGCCGCGCTGCATGCCATCGGCTATGCGCTGGTGCGCATCCTGCCGCAAGCCGCCGCGCCGCTGGTACGCCTCGCCGGCGCCGCCTCGGCCGTCACCGGCGCCTGGATGCTGGCCGGCTGATAACCGCAACACCGATGGCGCACCCTACGGCGTGCGCACCGCTCTCGTAGGGTGCGCCGCGCGCACCTATCACCCGCGCCGCGCCCGACCTTTCCACGCCCGCCCGAGCAACGGTGCGCATGGCGCACCCTACGGTGTGCACCGCTCTCGTAGGGTGTGCCGCGCGCACCAATCCCACCTGCTCCGCGCCCAACCTTTCGCCGCCCGCCCGAGCAACGGTGCGCATGGCGCACCCTACGGTGCACGCCGCTCTCGTAGGGTGCGCCGCGCGCACCAATCACCCGCTCCACGCAACGTCGCACCTGCCCTTTCGCCGGCCGCTTTGGCATAGTCGACCACTCCCGCCTCGCCCGATGGACCGACCATGCTGCGCTTCGCCCGCTTCCTGCTGATTCCCCTGCTGCTGCTCGCCGCCGTGCTGCTTGGCCTGCTGCTGACCAGCCATCCGGCCAGCCGCCCGCCGGTGCTCGTGGAACTCGGCGAGCAGCCGCTGGTGATCGCCCACCGCGGCGGCATGGGCCTGTGGCCGGAGAACACCCTGTTCGCCTTCGAGCGCGCCGATGCGCTGGGCGTGGACATGCTGGAACTGGACGTGCGCGCCAGCCGGGACGGCGAGCTGGTGGTGGTCCACGACGAGTCGCTGGAGCGCACCAGCAACGGCCGCGGACCGGTGGCGGCGCTGAGCCTGGCGCAGTTGCAGGCGCTCGATGCCGGCTACACCTGGACCGCCGACGGCGGCGAAACCTACCCGTACCGCGGCCAGGGCATCCGCATCCCGAGCCTGGCCGAAGTCTTCGCGCGGCTGCCGGAGCGGCCCAAGTCGATCGAGATCAAGAGCGCCGACGCCGGCGTGGAGGAGCGCCTGTGTGCGCTGCTGAAAAGTGCCGGCCAGCGCGAGAAGGTGATCGTCGCCAGTTTCCACGAGCGCAGCCTGCAACTGTTCCGCGAGCTCTGCCCCGGCGTCGCCACCGCCGCCGGGCCGACCTCGGTGCGTCTGCTGGCGGCGCTGAACTGGGTCGGCCTGGCCGGCGTGCTCTCGCCGTCCTACCAGGTGCTGCAGATTCCGCCGCGCAGCGGCGACGCCCAGCTCGCCTCCGCGCGGCTGTTCGCCAACGCGAAGGCGCGCGGCCTGGCGGTGCAGTTGTGGACGATCAACGAGCAGCCGGAAATGCGTCAGTTGCTGGACATGGGCGCCGACGGGCTGATCACCGACTACCCCGAGCGCGCCCTGCAACTGCTCGGCCGGCCGACGCGCATCGCCCCCAGGCCCTGATCAGCGCCCCAGCAGGCCCGGCAGTGCCTCGCCGATCAGGCTGCTGCCGGCGATCACCAGCAGGCTGAAGACGATCCAGCGAATCGCCCGCAGCGACAGCGGCGGCGGATAGCGCTTGACCAGCCAGCTGAGGACCAGCACCAGCGGCAAGGCCTCGGCGCTGAGCAGCAGCACGTTGAGGGTGAAATGCCCCTGCACCAGCACCAGGGCGATGCGCAGCAGCGCATTGGCGGCGAACACCGCGACCAGCGTGTTGCGGATGATTTCGTAGGGCAGCGGCTGGCGGTACAGGTGATAGACCACCGGCGGCCCGCCGCTGGCGAAGAGCCCGCCGAGCAGGCCGGTGAGCGCGCCGGCGACGTGGAACGACAGCGGCCCGGAGCGCTGCGCGCGCGGCCGGGTCTGCATCACCAGCATCAGGCTGCAGAGCAGGATCACCCCGCCCAGCAGCACCCGCAGCAGCGTCACCTGGCTGCCGCTGAGCCAGCCAAGCAGCAGGATGCCGATCACCACGCCGGGCAGGCTGGTGGCCAGCAGAGGACGCAGCACGCTCATGTCCATGCGTGTCTTCGAGCCGGCCAGGGTCACCGCCGCGTTGAACAACGTCAGCACGCTGACCGCGATGGACACCTCGTTCAGGGGCGCCAGGTGCAGCATCGCGACCAGGCCCAGCAGGATCAGCCCGAAGGCGAAACCGGTGAGGCTCTGGGCGAAGGTGGCCAGCGCCACGCAGATCAGAAAAGCCAGATGCAACCAGATGCTCATACCCTGTACTCAGGACCTTGGGGCGTGCGGTGCCACCGCGTTTTCAGGGTATCGCCGGCGTCAGCGCGCGTTCGCCTCACGCTCGCGCAACACGTCCGCCATCCTGCTGCCGAACAGCCGGCCCACGGCCTCGCTGTCGCCGCCGGCCTCGTCGAATGCTTCCACCACGGCCTCCAGCGTCGGCCGGGTCTGGGTCAGCAACGCGATCACATAATCCTGCGCGCTGACGCCGGTGTGCGCATGGTAGCGCCGAAGCAGCTCCAGCTGGTCATCGGACAGGTTCAATTCGAGTGTTTCGCTCATCGCATGCGCTCCGTGGGTGATGCCGATACGGCTCGGGTCTCCAGATTCGCATGGTCGGGAAAGAGCCAGGGCTGGGTCCAGAACCACAACTGGCCCGGCAATGGGGCCAGTTGCAGCCACTGGACGCACGATTGCGCGGCATCTGGTGCCAGAGCCGGCGCCGCCCGCTGCCTAGAATCGGCTATCCCCACTCGACCCGGACCCGCCCGATGACCGACCTGCACTTCGAACACGCCAGCCGCCTGGTTTCCTGTCGCGACCTGTTCGGCATCGACGCCGACCTGCAGGTGCCGGTGTTCCTCGAGCGCGATGCGCAGGTGCCGGACATCGACCCCGCCTACCGTTTCGATCAGGACGCCACCCTGGCGATCCTCGCCGGCTTCATGCGCAACCGCCGGGTGCTGCTGCAGGGCCTTCACGGCACAGGCAAGTCGACGCACATCGAACAGGTCGCCGCGCGGCTCAACTGGCCGTGCATGCGCGTCAACCTCGACGGTCACGTCAGCCGCCTGGACCTGATCGGCAAGGACGGCATCGTCCTGCGCGACGGCCAGCAGGTCACCGAATTCCAGGAAGGTATCCTGCCCTGGGCGCTGCGCCGGCCGATGGCGCTGATCTTCGATGAATACGATGCCGGCCGCCCGGACGTGATGTTCGTCATCCAGCGCGTGCTCGAACGCGACGGCAAGCTGACCCTGCTGGATCAGAACCAGGTGCTCACCCCGCACCCGTACTTCCGCCTGTTCGCCACTGCCAACACCATCGGCCTGGGCAACCTCAACGGCCTCTACCACGGCGCCCAGGTGCTCAACCAGGCCCAGCTGGACCGCTGGAACGTGGTCGCCCGTCTGGACTACCTGCCCGCCGAACAGGAAGTGGCGATCGTCTCGGGGCAGGCGCCGGGCACCGATCCGGCGCTGATCGGGCGCATGGTGGCGCTGGCCAACCTCACCCGCCAGGGCTTCGCCGCCGGCGACCTGTCCACGCTGATGTCGCCGCGCGCGGTGATCTCCTGGGCGGAGAATGTCGAGATCTTCGGCGACACGGCGCGCGCCTTCCGCCTGACCTTCCTCAACAAGTGCGACGACAGCGAGCGCGCGCTAGTGGCGGAGTACTACCAGCGCTGCTTCGACGTCGAACTGGCCGAATCCCACGCTCGGCAGCAATCCACATGACCGCGCAGCGCCTGGAGAAGCGCCAGCAACAGGTCGAGGAACTCTGCGCCGCGGTGCTCCGCGCACTGGCCGCGAGCCCGCGCCTGCGCTATCGCGGCAACCGCCTGGAACTGGCCGGACGGGTCTTCCCGATCCGTGCGCCACACCTGCACCCGGAGTTCGCCCGCGACAATTTCCGCTCCTTTCGCGGCGTCGCCGACAGCCTCGCCCTGCGCCTGCGCCACAGCGATCGGGCCCTGCACCGCAGCCGGATGCCGGCCTCGCCGATCGAGCGGCTGGTCTTCGACCTGCTCGAACAGTTGCGCTGCGAAGCGCTGGTGAGCGAGCAGCTACCGGGCGTGCGCCACAACCTGATGCACCGCTTCAGCCAGTGGGCGGAGCAGTTCATCGACTCCGGTCAGCTGGAAAACCACCTCGGTCTGATGCTCTTCACCCTCGCCCTGATGAGCTGGCGGCTGCTCTGCAACGGGCACACGCCGGAGCGCATTCAGGACCTGCTGGAAGCACCACGCATGGGCCTGCTCGGCCAGTTCGGCGCGGAGTTCGGCCTGCTGCGCAAGACCCGCCACGACCAGGCCGCCTTCGCCACCCACGCGCTGAACATCGCCTTCTGCATCGCTGCGCTGATCGATCAACTCGAACAGCAACTAGGCAGCGCCGACGAGCGCCGCGATACCGCCAGCGAGAAGAGCCTGGCGGCATTCGCCCTGCTGCTGGAAAACGACGGCGGCGAAGACGGCGACGGCGGCGGCATCGCGGGCGCCAGCGACCTTGCAGGCGCCCAGGACGGTTTCCGCTACCGGGTGTTCAGCCGCGACCACGATGTCGAGCAGGTCGTCGGCAAACGGGTACGCGCCGAACTGCTGCTGGAGCTGCGCCAACGCCTCGACCAGCGCATCCTCCGCCAGGGCCTGAACCTGCAACGGTTGGCGCGCCAGTTGTCCGCGCTGCTCGCCGCGCCACGCCTGCAGGGCTGGGAATTCGCCCAGGAGGAAGGCCGCCTCGATGGCGGTCGGCTGAGCCGCCTGGTGACCAACCCGAACCAGCGCGACCTGTTCCGCCGCGAACCGCTGCGTCCGCACAGCGAGTGCGTGGTGACCTTCCTGATCGACAACTCGGGCTCGATGCGCACGCACATCGAAAGCCTGGCGCTGCTGGTCGACTGCCTGTCCCGCGCGCTCGAACTGGCCGGCGCGAAAACCGAGATCCTCGGTTTCACCACCGGCCAGTGGAACGGCGGCCGCCCGTTCAAGCGCTGGCGCGGGCAGGGCTCACCGGCCGATCCGGGGCGTCTCAACGAGCTCTGCCACATGATCTACAAGGACGCCGACACGCCCTGGCGCCGCGCCCGTCCGGCGATCGCCGGGCTGCTCAAGTCCGACCTGTTCCGCGAGGGCGTCGACGGCGAGGCGCTGCTCTGGGCGCGCCAGCGGCTGCGCCAGCGCAACGAAGCGCGGCGCCTGCTGATCGTCATCAGCGACGGTTGCCCGATGGACAGCGCCACTCACCAGACCAACCGCGAGGACATCCTCGACCTGCACCTGCGCCAGGTGGCGCGGCAGATCGAGGACGAAGGGGAAATCGAGCTGTACGCGCTGGGCGTCGGCCTCGACCTGGGCACCTACTACCGCCACAGCCTGGAACTGGACCTGCAGCAGGGCGTCGAGAATGCGCTGTTCGGCGAGGTGCTCGGGCTGCTCGGCCGGGGTCGCGCGCGGCGTTGAGGCCGCGGCCGTCACCCGGGACGACCGCGCCGGTTCAGACGAAGAACTTGAGGATCACCAGGATCAGCGCGGCGAGGAACAGGGTTTCCGTCACCAGCAAGGTCGCCGGCCGCCAGCCCACCGCCAGCAGCGCCTTGATCGAGGTCTTCATGCCCAGCGCGGCGATCGCCGTGACCAGGCACCAGCTCGATACGCCGATGGCCATCTTCTGCGACCACTCCGGCATCACGCCGCTGCTGTTCAGGCCGACGAAGACCACGAAGAAGATGATGAACAGCGGCAGCGGCAATGCCGTCTTCGAGCCGCCCGCGTCCGCGCCGCCGCGGCGGCGCAGCAACAGCGAGAGGGAGAACACGATGGGCACCAGCATCGCCACCCGCAGCAGCTTGATCACCGTGGCGGTGTCGCCGGTCTCGTTGGACATGCTGTAGCCGGCACCGACCACCTGCGCCACGTCGTGGATGGTCGCGCCGAGGAACACCCCGGCCTGCTGGTCGTCCAGGCCGAGGCTCTTGGCCAGGATCGGGTAGACGATCATCGCCAGCGTGCTCAGCGCGGTCACGCTGATCACGGTGAAGATGGTGTTGCGCTCGGCATCCTTGTCCTGCGGCAGTACCGCCGAAATCGCCAACGCCGCTGAGGCGCCGCAGATGCCGACGCTGCCGCCGCTGAGCACGCCGAAATCGCGTCCCAGGCCGAGCAGCTTCGACAGCCCCACGCCGACCGCGATGGTCAGCAGCACCGCGCCGATCACCACCATCATAAGGGTGCCGCCCAGGGAGAAGATCTGTTCCACGGTGATGCGCATGCCCAGCAGCGCGACGCCGATGCGCAGGATGGTGCTGGAGGTGAACTTGATGCCCGCCACCGCGCGGCCTTCCTCGTGCAGGAAGCCCAGCGCCATGCCCAGCAGCAGGGCCATCAGCATCACCGGCGCGCCGTAGTGCTCGGACAGAAAGGTCGCGCCGGCAGCGACGACGACGGCCACCAGCAGGCCGGGCGAGACCTCCAGGAAACGCTCCCGGCGCCGGCTGAGCCAACTGTCGGTAGGCGGAAGGGCAGCCACTGAATTATTGTTGTTTTTGGAACTCATTATTCCGATTCCTTGCACTGCTTGGGCATAAATGCATAAGCGCATGCTAGAGAATCGAAACTGGCACCATTAGGACCACTATCACCACATAGGATGGGCCAGTTTTGAATGGCACCCGCGCGCCCTGGCAACTGGACCTACCGCGACGGCCACCCAGGCCTCCAGGCTGCCCCACCGACAACCCGTGAGAACCCGCGTGGCAATTCCCGTGCATCGACTCGCCCAAGCCACCGCCGTCGCGCTGCAGCGATGGCGAAATCCAAACCCGGAGTGCGCCACCGGCAACGACCCGCGCAGCAGCGATAACGGGCTGTTGCTGCTGTTCCACGGCAGCCTCGCGCACGCAGCGGATTACGCCTGGCAGAACGCCGGCCGCACGCTGGTCGACAAGACCTACCTGCGCATCCTGTTCAGCGGCGCGGCACTGGACTACCAGGGCCTGAGCGCCGACGAGCTGGCCGCGCGCCTGGACTCGTTCATCCGCGAACAATTGGTACCGCGCTGGGAGGCGCTGACGGAGAACGCCGAGGCGGAACCGCCCGAGCGCCTGGTCGAATCCCTGGAGGCCGGCCTGTTCGGTGAGCCAGGCAACGGCGAGGTCGGTAGCCAGATCCTCTTCTGGCTCTGCCCCCGCCTGCCGCTGCTGCCCAAAAGCCACGCCGGCCTGCGCGGCCTGGAACTGCTCGCCGACGGCCAGCTCGGCCTCGACGCCAGCGACTACCAGCACGCCTGCGCGGCGTTGCTGAAGGAAATGCCGGTGCTGCCGGCGCCGCGCCAGTTCGCCGGCAGCCCCGACGAACAGCGAAGGGTGCGCCAGCTGATCGAGAACAGCGACTGGTGGCGGCGGCGCGTGCTGGCGCAGTGGCTCGAGCAACTGGGCGGCGCGCCGGCCTGATTCGCGGACAGGCGAAATCGCGGTGCCGCTTGTGGCGGTACCGCTGTCGCTTCGCAAGGGAAATGACGTCAGTGGGAGAACAACGCGACGCTCGTGACGGCGTGTCGCCCGGCACGACTGCAGCGCAGCCATGCGGGGCGCGCATGGTAAACGCAGAAGCCTTTCAATTAGCTATCAGTGCCGCAGAAAAAACCTGTAACAGATATTCTATTGATGATTTTTTGACCCATTCTTGATGTTCCGAACGGCATTCTGGGATCGCGTCGTAAGCCTGCATGGCGGCCGCCGCAACCGCCGGCCCCGCCGCCCCTGTCGCTTTCGGAACTCGCCCCATGAACAAACTTCCGCAGATTACGCTCGCCTTCTGGATCATGAAGATCTGCGCCACCACGCTCGGTGAAACCGCTGGCGACCTGCTGTCGATGACCCTCGATGTCGGCTATGCCATGAGTTCGCTGATCCTGCTCAGCGCATTCCTCGTCACCCTGGTGGCTCAGCTCGCCTCCAAACGCTACAACCCGCCGCTGTACTGGGCGGTGATTCTCTCCACCAGCACCGCCGGCACGACGATGTCGGACTTCATGGACCGCACCCTCGGGCTCGGCTATGCCAGTGGCTCGGCGCTGCTGATCGGAATTCTCGCGGTGATCTTCGCGGTGTGGAAACTCAGCGGCAGCACGCTGGCGGTGGATCGTATCCGTGGTTTCAAGGGCGAGATGTTCTACTGGGTCGCGATCCTCTTCTCCAATACCCTGGGCACGGCGCTGGGCGACTACCTGGCGGACGACTCGGGCCTCGGCTTCGGCGGCGGCGCGCTGCTGATCGGCAGCCTGATCGCCGGCATCGCGGTGCTGCACTACCGCACGCGGATTTCCACCGTCCTGCTGTTCTGGGTGGCCTTCGTGCTGACCCGGCCGTTCGGCGCCACGCTGGGAGATTTCCTCACCAAGCCGCTGGAAAAAGGCGGGCTGGACTTCGGCACCGTCGGCGCCTCGGCCTTCCTCGGCGCGATACTGGTGGGCCTGGTGATCGTCGCCACCCAGGTGCAGCGCAAGCGCCTGCGCGCGGAGCCGCTACCGGCGCTGTGACCGATGCGCCCTGGCGGAAAATCGCTCCGCCAGGGCCCGCCCGGATGAGCAAATCCGCCCCGGTTCCGGTCTGCTGAACATGTTCCCCGGACCGGACCGCCCGCATGCGCCACCGTCACGCGTCACTCGCCCCCGTTCGCCTGCCCCTCCTCCTGCTGCTGTTGGCGAGTCTCGCCGCCTGCAGCAGCCTGGCCCCGCGCGATCCGCTGCGCATCGACCTCGCCGGGATCGAGCCGCTGCCCGGCCAGGGCCTGGAAATGCGCTTCGCCGTGCAGTTGCGCGTGCAGAACCCCAACGACGACGCCCTCGACTACGACGGCGTGGCGCTGGACCTGGAAGTGAACGGCCAGCCGCTGGCCAGCGGCGTCAGCGACCGGCGCGGCGAAATCCCGCGTTTCGGCGAGGCGCTGGTCAGCGTGCCGGTGACGATCTCGGCGTTCTCGGTGATGCGCCAGACCTGGGGCCTGGGCCTCTACCAGCCCGGCCAGGGGCTGCCCTATCGGCTCAAGGGCAAGTTCGCCAGCGGGCTGTTCGGCACCCAGCGTTTCAGCGACAGCGGCACCCTCACCTGGCCCGAGCCGCCGACCTCGCCCTGACGACGATCAGCGCGGTTCGCTCTCCCGCCAGGCGGGCAAGATTCCCTACCAGGACCTGCCGCAGACGGCCTGCCAGGCACCGCCCTGCCGGACTGGTTGAGCGCGATGCTCGCCGATTCCGACGCCGGCGCCAGCCGCGGCGCGCTGTTCGACGACGGCCGCCAGCTTGACCGACTGATCGGCCGGCCGACGCTGACGTTGGCGGACGCGGTGGCGCGCCAGTTGCGCGGCTGACTCAGGCGGCGAAACCGCCGTCGATGGTCAGGCTGGCACCGGTGATGTAGCCGGCTTCGGGCCCCGCGAGGTAGGCGACGAAGCTGGCGATTTCCTCGGCGCGGCCATAGCGCGGCAGCGCCATCAGGCCTTTCAGGGTGTCCGCGAAGTCACCGTCATCGGGGTTCATGTCGGTGTCCACCGGGCCCGGCTGGACGTTGTTGATGGTGATTCCGCGCGGGCCGAGGTCGCGCGCCAGGCCACGGGTCAGGCCGACCAGCGCGGCCTTGCTCATGGCGTACACGGCACCGCCGGTGAACGGCATGCGCTCGGCGTTGGTGCTGCCGATGCTGATGATGCGGCCGCCCTCGCCCATGTGCCGCGCGGCTTCCTGGGTGGCGACGAAGACGCTGCGCACGTTGATCGCCACGGTGCGATCGAAGTCCTCCAGGCTCAGTTCGTCCAGTTGTCCCAGCGCCAGTACGCCGGCGTTGTTGACCAGGATGTCGAGTCCGCCAAAGGCCTTCACGGTGGCGGCAACCGCCGCGCGCACCGCCTGCTCGTCGGCGCTGTCGGCGCGAATCGCCAGGGCCTTGCCGCCTTTCGCCTGGATCGCCGCGGCCAGTTCCTCGGCTTTCTGCGCCGAGCTGACGTAGGTGAAGGCGACTGCCGCGCCTTCCGCGGCCAGGCGCTCGACGATGGCGGCGCCGATGCCGCGCGAACCGCCCTGGACCAGGGCAATCTTGCCGCCAAGGGTGTTGCTATCGGATGTGCTCATGGGTGTCTCCTGGGTGTTCGGTGAAAGAGAGGTCCAGTATCTACCGCTCAATCGATACCGATTAGCCGGCAATCCCTATACGCTGAATGAACCAACGGTTTACGCAGATGCCCATGGAAACCCTCAACGCCATCGATTGCTTCGTCCACAGCGCGGAGGCCGGCAGCTTCGCCGAGGCGGCGCGGCGCCTTGGATTGACGCCTGCCGCGGTGGGCAAGAACGTCGCCCGGCTGGAGGCGAGCATGGGCGTGCGGCTGTTCCAGCGCAGCACGCCGGCTGAGCCTGACCGAAGACGGCGAGCGCTTCCTCGGCGAAGTCCGCGAGGGCCTGGCCAGCATCAAGAGCGCGGTGGCCAACCTCGGCAACAGCGCCGGGCAACCCTCCGGCACGCTGAAGGTCAGCATGGGGCTGGCGTTCGCCATCGACTACATGGTGCCGCTGCTGGGCGAGTTCCTCGCCCTCTACCCGGCCATCGAACCGGACTGGCATTTCGACAATCGCCAGGTCGACCTCATCGGCCAGGGCTTCGACGCCGCCATCGGCGGCGGCTTCGAGCTACCGCCCGGCGTGATCGCCCGCGAGCTCGCCCCGGCCCATCGCGCGCTGGTGGCCGCCCCTGACTACTTCGCCGACGGCGCCGAGCCGCGGCATCCGCAGGATCTGGCGGCGCTTGACGGCATCCTGATCCGCTCGCCACAGACCGGGCGCATCCGCACCTGGCCGCTGCGCACCCGCGACAACCAACAGGCGCCAGTCACGCTGAAGCCGCGCATGACCCTGAGCGATCCCGGCGCCGCGTGCCTGGCCGCCAGCCTGGGCTACGGGGTGGCGCTGGTCAGCCTGCCGCACGCGGCGGCGTACCTGAACGACGGCCGCCTGCGCCGCGTGCTGCCGGAGTGGTATGTGGACGGCGGAGCGCTGAGCCTCTACTTCCCCGCGCAGCGCATCCTGCCGGCCAAGACCCGCGCGTTCGTCGACTTCGTAGTCGAGCACTTCCGCCGCGCAGGCCTCGCGGGGCAGCTGTCCGCCGTCTAGCCTCGGCCTTCTACGACTTTTGGCGATAGCCGAACGGTCGACGCGAGCGCCCGAGTGGGGTAGTTTCGGGCCTGCCCGACAATTACAAGAATCCTGGAGGCACCATGTACTTGCGCAAACGTGCAGGGCTACTCGCTGTCGCGACCGCCCTGACCCTCAGCACCACGGCTTTCGCCGCATCCGACTTCATCAACATCCTCACCGGCGGCACCAGCGGCGTTTACTACCCCGTCGGAGTCGGCCTGTCGCAGATCTACAGCCAGCACATCGACGGCGCGAAAACCTCCGTCCAGGCGACCAAGGCCTCGGTGGAGAACCTCACCCTGCTCGAAGCCAAACGCGGCGAACTGGCCTTCGCCCTTGGCGACTCGGTGTCGGACGCCTGGAACGGCGTCGAGGATGCCGGCTTCAAGAAACCCTTGAAGAACCTGCGCGCCATCGCCGGAACGTACTCCAACTACATCCAGATCGTTGCCAGCGCGGATTCCGGGATCAAGACCCTGGCTGACCTGAAGGGCAAGCGCATCTCGGTCGGCGCGCCGAAATCCGGCACCGAGCTGAACGCGCGGGCGATCTTCAAGGCTGCGGGACTGACCTACGGGGACATGGGGAAGGTCGAGTACCTTCCGTTCGCCGAATCCGTCGAGCTGATCAAGAACCGCCAGCTCGACGCCACCCTGCAGTCGTCCGGCCTGGGCATGGCGGCGATCCGCGATCTCGCCTCGACCATGAAGATCGCCTTCGTGCCGATCCCCACGGAGGTGGTGGAGAAGATCGGCAACGCCGCCTACATTCCCAGCACCATTCCGTCCGGCACCTATGACGGCCAGGATGCCGCCGTTCCCACCGTAGCCATCGTCAACATCCTCGTCACGCACAAGGGCGTCAGCGACGAACTGGCGTACCAGATGACCAAGCAGATGTTCGAGAACCTGCCCCGGCTGGCCACTTCCCACTCCGCGGCAAAGGACATTTCCCTGGAGAACGCCACGAAGAACCTGCCGATCCCGCTGCATCCGGGCGCCGAGCGCTACTACAAGGAGAAGGGACTGCAGTTCTAGTCTGCCCTTGTCCCGCCATCGCGGGCGGCCCTGATCGGGGTCGCCCGCCAGCTGTTTCGGAGTGAAATCATGAGCGAGACCTCGCACGGCCTGGCAGCGGACGCTGAGCATTGGCCCAAGACGCTGTTCGCCGTCGCCCTGCTGTTTTCCACCTTCCAGGTCCTTACCGCCGCCTTTCCGCTGGTATCCACGCAGGTATTGCGCGCCACCCACGTTGGCTTTCTGCTGCTGATGGTCTTCCTCAGCTACCCGCTGCGCGGTCATGCACGCCCCTGGCAGCCGCTGGCCTGGCTGCTCGGCCTAGCCGGCATGGCGACGGCGTTCTACCAATGGTATTTCGAGGCCGACCTGATCCAGCGCTCGGGCGATCTGACCCACGCGGACATGGCCATTGGCATCCTGCTCACGGTGCTGGTATTCGAAGCGGCACGCCGCGTGATGGGCATCGCCCTGCCGCTGATTTGCGCCATCTTTCTTGCCTACGGCCTGCTGGGTGAATACCTGCCCGGCGACCTGGCGCATCGTGGCTACGGCTTCGACCAGATCGTCAACCAGCTGGCCTTCGGCACCGAAGGCTTCTACGGCACGCCGGTGTACGTATCGGCGACCTACATCTTCCTGTTCATTCTGTTCGGCGCCTTCCTCGAGCAGGCCGGGATGATCAAGCTGTTCACCGATTTCGCGATGGGCCTGTTCGGCCACAAGCTTGGCGGACCGGCCAAGGTCTCGGTGGTGTCCTCGGCACTGATGGGCACCATCACCGGCTCCGGCGTGGCCAACGTGGTCACCACCGGGCAGTTCACCATCCCGCTGATGAAACGCTTCGGCTATCGCCCGGCATTTGCCGGCGCGGTGGAGGCGACCGCCAGCATGGGCAGCCAGCTGATGCCGCCGGTGATGGGCGCAGTGGCCTTCATCATGGCCGAGACCATCAACGTGCCCTACGTCGAAGTGGCCAAGGCCGCTCTGATACCGGCGCTGCTGTACTTCGGTGCGGTGTTCTGGATGGTCCATCTGGAAGCCCGCCGGGCCAACCTCAAGGGCCTGCCGAAAGACCAGTGCCCAAGCGCCTGGGCCGCGGTGAAGGAACGCTGGTACCTGCTGATTCCGCTGCTGGTCCTGATCTACCTGCTGTTCTCCGGACGCACGCCGATGTTCTCCGGAACCATCGGCCTGGCGCTGACCGCCATCGTCATCCTCGGCTCCGCGATCATCCTGAGGGTGTCCTCAACGGCCTTGCGCCTGATCTTCTGGATCATCCTTGGGGTGCTCTGCGCCGGATTCTTCCAGCTCGGCATCGGCGTGGTGTTCGGCGTAATCGGCCTGCTGGTGGTGGCCTGCTGGTTCGTCAAGGGTGGCCGCGAGACCCTGCGCGCCTGCGTGCGGGCGCTCGCCGAAGGTGCCCGCCACTCGGTGGCCGTGGGCATTGCCTGCACGTTGGTCGGGGTGATCATCGGCGTGGTCTCGCTGACCGGCATCGCTACCACCTTCGCCGGTTATATCCTGGCCATCGGGCAGAACAACCTGTTCCTTTCGCTGGTGCTGACGATGATCACCTGCCTCATCCTCGGCATGGGCATCCCGACCATCCCCAACTACATCATCACCAGCGCCATCGCCGCGCCGGCGTTGCTCGACCTTGGGGTACCGCTGATCGTCTCGCACATGTTCGTCTTCTATTTCGGCCTGATGGCCGACCTTACGCCTCCAGTGGCCCTGGCCTGCTTCGCCGCCGCGCCAATCGCCAAGGAGAGCGGCTTCAAGATCAGCCTGTGGGCGATCCGCATCGCCGCTGCCGGCTTCGCCGTGCCGTTCATGGCGGTCTACGACCCGGCCCTTATGATGCAGGGCGACAGCCTGCTGGACACCCTGTACATGCTGGTCAAAAGCGCGTTCGCCGTGGCCCTCTGGGGCGCCGCGGTGGTCGGTTTCCTGCAGGTGCGGCTGCCTGCCTGGGAGCGACTGCTGGCATTCGCAGCCGGTGTCGCGCTGCTGCTGGCAGCACCGATCAGCGACGTCGTCGGCTTCGCCCTCGGCATCGCCCTGGTCGCCCAGCATCTCTGGCGTGCGCGCAGGACGCCGCTGCCGGTTGCGCCTTGATCGGTCTGTGCATCGGTCTGGCCGGGGCGGTGTGGGCGCAGGAGCCAACAGCCGACTTCACCCTGGCCTGGCGTCACACCATCGAGAAGATTCGCTGGGAGGAGGACTACCACCTCGACGCCGAGGGCCTTCACCTCGGCGAGGCGCGGGTTCGCGGAAGCGGTGCGGGCATGGAGATTCCCGACGGTGCGGTGCTCCGGAATGGCAGTTGGCACTACCGGCGCGACCTGCCGGCGCTGCAGCCCCTTCGCCTGGGCCGCACGCCGGAGGCCGGCGACTTCGAACTGTGCGTGGCCGGGGCCTGCCGGCCCCTCTCCCACTGGATCGGCCCGCCCAGGCTCAACCAGCCTGCCGTGGAGTTGTGGAGCTGTACCATGAGGGCGGAAGCCCGCGGCGACCGGCTCCAACCCTGAGCCCAAATGAGACTCTTCGCCCACACTGGAAGTACTGCCCGGCCTCGAGGGCACGTCCCGCCCGCCGATCTGCCCGGAACACACCGGCGTTCGCCTGAGCCCGACGGATCGAGGCTGCGCGGCCCGTAAAAAACCCTATACAATCCGCGGCCTTTTCGCTTTCCCACCGAGGAGTCTCCCGTGAGCACCCTGCCAGCCTGCCCCCAGTGCAATTCCGAATACACCTATGAAGACGGCGCCATGCTGGTGTGCCCGGAGTGCGCCCACGAATGGTCGGCCAGTGCCGAAGCCGCACCCGGCGAAGACGCGAAGGTGATCAAGGACTCGGTCGGCAACGTGCTGCAGGACGGCGACACCGTCAGCGTGATCAAGGACCTCAAGGTCAAGGGCTCCTCGCTGGTGGTCAAGGTCGGCACCAAGGTCAAGGGCATCCGCCTGGTCGACGGCGACCACGACATCGACTGCAAGATCGACGGCATCGGCGCGATGAAGCTCAAGTCGGAATTCGTCCGCAAGGTCTGATGCGGATCGCGCACAAAAAAGCCCGGCCGATGCCGGGCTTTTTTTGCGCTGACCCTCAGGGCGTCAGTTGATGGACGTAGGCGGCGACGCCTTCGATGTCATCCGGCGTGAGGCCGGCGGCCACCGAGTACATCACCGACAATGCCCGGCGCGGGTCCTTGTCGTGGTAGCGGGTCAGCGCCAGGCGCACGTATTCCGCCGACTGCCCGGCCAGCCGCGGGGCCTTTTCCTGGCCTTCGCCACGGGGGCCGTGACAGGCATGGCAGACGCTGTCGAACAGCGCCTTGCCGTGCTCGCGCTGCGCCGCGTCGCCAACCGCCGGCAACGGCACGACCTTCTGCTGGCTGAAGTAGATGGCGATGTCGACGCGCTCCTCCAGGCTCAGCGATTTCGCCAGGCTCGACATGACGTAGTTGTTGCGCTCGCCGTCGGCGAACTTCTCGAACGAGCGGAACAGGTACAGCGGATTCTGCGCCGCCAGGTTGGGGATGTAGTCGCGCTTGCTGTTGCCATCCTTGCCGTGGCAATGCCCGCACAGGACGATGCGCTCCTGGCCGGCCTCGTAGGCCTTCTGGCGCAGCGTGGCGTCGCCCATCAGGTAGTTGAAGCGCGCCATCGCTTCTTCGTCGCCGGCGTGCGCGCCGAAGGCCAGCAGGCCGATCAGCAGGAGAAACGGAATACGCATCGAGAGTCGTCCTTTACCGCGAGCCGATAGCCCGCGTCGCCGCCGACTATGCCGCGCGGCACCGCGACACTGGCGGACGCACGTCAAGGAAAGCGTCGATGCGAAACGCGCGAGACGCACGCCGCGCCGGCCTGCCCCGCGCAGCGAGGCGGAATTCCGGGTATCGGAATCTGTTCACGATCCGGCGACAACGCCTGGCAAGGCGAGAACGCCCGATAAGGCAGCGTTTCCGCGTTGTGAAATGAGAGGGCGCCCGATCCCGGACAGCTTCTCAGTGCACCCTGAAGCGCTGCACCAGCGCGATCAGCCGCTGGTTGGAGCTCATCAGCCCTTCGGTGCTGCGGTCGACGCTGACGCCGCTGCCGACCAGTTCCTCGACCAGCTCGCGCACCGCCACCATGTTCCTGTTGATCTCTTCGGAAACAGCGCTCTGCTCCTCGGCGGCGGTGGCGATCTGCGTGCTGAGGTCGGTGATGTGCACCACCGAGGTGACCATCTCGTCGAGACCCTGGGTGACCCGCGCGGTGTTGTCGGCCGTCGCCTGGCAGCTGGACTTGGTCTTCTCCATGGCGCTGACCGCGGAACTGACGCCTTGCTGCAGGCGCGTGAGCATGTCGTTGATCTCCGAGGTGCTCTGCTGGGTGCGCCCGGCCAGCGCGCGGACCTCGTCGGCGACCACGGCGAAACCGCGGCCCTGCTCGCCAGCACGGGCCGCCTCGATGGCCGCGTTGAGGGCCAGCAGGTTGGTCTGCCCGGCGATCTCGCCAATCACCCCGAGCACGGTGTTGATGCGCTGCGCATCGTCCTGCATCGCCTGCACCTTGATGGTGGCGGCGTCCACCTCGTCGACCAGCGCGCGCACGCTGGCCGCCGCGTCTTCCACCACCTCGCGGGTGCTCTGCGCGTTCATGTTGGCGCGCTGGGTGAAACTGGCGGTTTCCGTGGCGCTCTGCGCCACCGAGTCGGCGGTGGAGCTCATCTCGGTGATCGCCGTCACCGCCTGATCGGTCTCCGACGCGTGCCGCGACAGCGCCAGGTTGGTCTGCTGCGACAGCTGCTTGAGGTGGCCGATCTCGCTGGCGATCTGGGTCGTCGCCTTGCTCACGTCGACCATCATGTTCTGCAGGTACTCGATGAAGCGGTTGACCGACACACCCACCTCGTCGACCTCGTCGTGGCCCTTGAGGGCGATGCGCCGGGTCAGGTCGGCGTCGCCGGCGGAGAGCGAGTCGATGTTCGCCTTGAGCACGCCGAGGCGGCCCATCAACTGGCCGAGGGCGAACAGCATCAACAGCAGCAGCACGATCACCATGGGAATCTGCAGCCAGCTGAGGGTCTTCAGCACGGTGTCGCTCTTGGCCGTCAGGTGGCTGGTCGGCAACGCCGCGGCCAGCAGCCAGGGCGTGCCCTCGATGGGCGAAAGGAAGAAGGTGAAGTCTTCGCCACCGGCGCTTTCGTACTCGCTTTCATAGCGCTCGGCACGGTTCGGCACCTTCAGCGCCGCCTGAACGGTGCCGATGAACGGCGACTGCGCGGCCAGGTCGGAGACGTTCTTCAGCACGATGTTGCCGCTGATCTCCGGCTGGTTGCTGAGGATCTTGCCGTCGGCCTCGACCACCATGACCTCGCCCTGGATGTCCTTCTCCTTCTGTGCCACCAGTGCATTGAAGAAGCCCAGCGTCAGGTCGATAGTGGACACGCCGTAGGGTTCGCCGTCCTTGTAGATGGTCATCGCGCAGTTGGTGCGCGGTTCGGCGCTGGCTTCGTCCTGGTAGGCCGCGGCCCACGCACAACGACCACGCGGGGCCTGCATGCCGGCGCGATGCCAGGGCTGCTCGAAGTAGTTGAGCGATTCGGCGGAGTTCCAGTGCTCGTTGAGCGTCAGCTTTCCCGAGGCATCGCGGTGGTAGAACGTGCTGTGCTTGGCGCGCCCCGGCGTGCGTTTGTCCGGCAGCGGCCAGATACCGCCGCCGAACACCTTGGCGTCGCCGTACTGGTCGACCAGCCCGGGCAGCACGCGGTCGATCGTGTCGCTGTCGAGCAGCGGGATGGTCTGGGTGATGCTGCGCGACTGGGCCTGGACCTGGGCCAGCTCCAGCTTGATCCGCGAGCCGATCTCGCCGACCTGCGCCAGGGTGATCTGCTTGCCGGCATCCACCAGCATCGGCGTGACGAACCGGCGGATGCCGAGCACGGTGGCGATCACCAGCAGAACGATGAAGACGACGAAGGTCAGGGTGTAGCGAGCCTTGATGGTATGCAGTGCGTTCATGCTGGGTAGCCTTCCTGGGGGCCAAACGCTACGGGGACGGCGGGGACGCCGCGTTCTGGTCGAGGGTATCGGCCCGCCGCGGCTTTTGATGAGGGCAGGCAATCAGGGCCAACCTCAGCGTAGTTGCTGGCCGCAAAGGCGGCACGCGCTACTGCACCGGCAGGAAGTTGAGGAACAGCAGGCCCTGGGCGTAATTGACGCCGATGCGCCGGTAGCGCTCGTCGAGCACGTCGCTGAGCAGGTCCAGACGCGCGACGATCTTGCCGAATTCCACGGCGAAGCTGAGGTTGCGCGCGTCGGCGGAAATCTCGTTGGAGAGCAGCCAGGGATTGCCCTGCAGGTCGCGTCTGCTGGTCAGCATCCAGGTGGCCTTCTCGATGTTGCGCGCGGCGTTGTTGATGAACTGCGCGTTCAGCGAGTCGGTGAGGTAGAACTCGGTACTGCCGCCGTGGGCGGTGATCAGCATGCTGCCGACGGCGTAGATGAAGGCGCCGACGCGGTCGCCCTGGAACTCGTTGCTCAGCGCATAGCTGAGCGCCGCCACATCCTTGCGCCCGCCGAGCGACGCCAGCGGCTGGTCCCTCTCGATGCCCATCTGCACCCGTTTCTCCGCCGCCTCGATGCTCGGCAGGCCGGTCTTGCGCCACTCCCGCGGGTTACGCCGGTAGAGCTTGTCGAGCAACTGGTAGAGGCTGTTCAGGTTGTTGCGCATGGCGATGGTGGCCAGGCGGTCGGAATGAGTCTGGAAGAACTCGCTGGGCTTGACCGGGCTCTTGTTCCCGACGAACGCCTGGTGGTCCTGATGCCGGGCGCAGCCGCCCGTCAGCGCCAGCAGCAGCGGTAGCAGCAACCATCCCGCGCGCACGGGCAGCGCACGGGGCAGACGGGCGACAAGGTCGCGACAAGACAGGTACATCGGATCTGGTCCTTAGATCATCGAAGGGCGCGCGTGAGTAAAGCGCACCCAGGTTGTGCTGATGTGACGGACACAAGCAATAGAAGTGCCGCAATGCCGCTCGCAAGGCAACCGCGGCGACGCCTGCCCCGCACAATCGTGAAGCCCGTCGCATCGCACGCCGCGCAGGTTCCAGCGGCCTGACGTGGATCAGGCCCGGAGCACGCAAAGCTGGCAACTTGGCCAGGCCCCAGGGATCGGGGCGATCGCGGCAAACGCCGTATCGACAGACAAGGAGTTCGCCATGTCAGGAAAACCCGCCGCACGCGTTTCCGATACCGACGCCTGCCCAAAGCCCGGACACGGGCCCAACCCGATCAGCGCCGGCTCCCCCGATGTACTGATCAACCACCTGCCCGCCGCGCGGATCGGCGACCCCACCGGCTGCGGCGACGCGATCAGCACCGGCATGCCGGGGATCTACGTCAACGGCAAGCCGATCGCCTACCTCGGCAGCGCCACCGCGCACGGCGGCGCGATCGTTTCCGGCTCGGGGAACGTGCTGGTGGGCGGCGGCGCCAGCTTCGCGCCGGTGTCGTTCCTCGATCACCTGCGCGATACGCCGACCTGGGTCAGCTTCGACCTGCACGACATTCATGGCAGCGCCTACGCCGGCGAAGCCTACGTGCTGACCGACAGCGCCGGTGCCACCCACCAAGGCGTCCTGGATGCGAACGGCCATGCGCGCCTGGACGCCGTCAGGCGCGGCGGCTGCACCCTGCAGTTCCCGCGCCTGGGCATCACCCGCAGCGTCTGAGCGATCTGCGCCTACCCGACAAGGACGTCACGAACATGGACAGTACCAACGGCCAGGCCAGAAGCGGCCTGGCAGTCAAAACCGGCGCTCATACGCCCATCGTCGTCAAGCCGGCGTCACTGGAAGTGCTGATAGGCGGCCCCTATACCGACGCGCAGGGAAAGGAGCACACCTACGGTCACGTCGCACTGCGGGTGACGACCGAGGGTACCGATCATGTTTACGATTTCGGTAGATATGCGGGCGAGAAAGGCCCGACCGGTGAAGGTCGCCTGAGGGTATGGAGTGACTTCTCTCGCTACATCGCCAGCCAGAACAGCTACAAGCGCGTTACTGCCGGCTTCCACTATCCGGTACCCGAGGCGAAGGCACGGGCGATCAACCTTCACTTCGATGCGCTGCTGGCTGGGCGTAAGCCTCTGCGGGCATCCGGCAAATACATGGCCGAGTACCGCCTGCAGGACGATTATCATGCGCTGAACAACAACTGCGTGACCCTATCCATGGCCGGCGCGCGCTTGGCGCTGCCGCAGTTGGAGCAGGAAGCGGCCAGGCACAATCAGGGCCGCGGAATGAGCCTGGTGGAGCGTGCCGCAGCACGAGTAAGCGGCTGGCCGGCACAGCTGTTCATGCCCGAAGACCTGCGCGCGATGCTCGCGGCCAACAAACGCCTGCCAGCCGAAAGGATCGACACCTACGGGAGCAGGCAATGAAAGCAGGTATCACTCATCTGGCCGCCGCATTATCTGCCGCAGCCCTCACCCTCGCGATCACTCAACTGAGAACCCCCGTCATGGATAAAACCTCCGCCTTTCGCCTGAAAGAGCCCGCGCTGATCTCTACCCCACTCGGCCAGCCGTACTACCTGCTGCCCTCAGAAACAGTGTTCTACCATCAGTACGCACTGGAAGAAGGCCCCGAGATTTACGCGCTCCAGGTGATGGTCAACGGCCGACTGTCGATGGAGCGTCTCGCGCCCGACGAGTCTGCTCCACCGCTGCAGCTTTTTGCCGTGGAAACCGATGACCTGAAGGGGCTGCTCGCTGAATATCCGCTGAGCAAGGAAGACCTGATACGCATCCTCAAGGCCCGCCAGGTCACCCGCGCGGAACTGGAGCAGATGGTTCTGGAGTGGGTCGACTGAGCCCGCCCCGACAGCGCACGCAAACGAAAAAGGCCAGTCTCTCGACTGGCCTTTTGCATTCATCGCCTACTCAGGAATTGTTGCTCGGGAAGGCGAATTGCGCGGCTTCGTGGCTGGCGCGCTGTGGCCAGCGCTGGGTGATGGATTTGCGCCGGGTGTAGAAGCGCACGCCGTCCGGGCCGTAGGCGTGGAGGTCGCCGAACAGCGAGCGCTTCCAGCCGCCGAAGCTGTGGTAGGCCACCGGAACCGGCAGCGGTACGTTTACGCCGACCATGCCGACCTCGATCTCGTCGCAGAACAGCCGCGCCGCTTCGCCGTCGCGGGTGAAGATGCAGGTGCCGTTGCCGTATTCGTGGTCGTTGATCAGTTGCATGGCGTCTTCCAGGCTCTCGACGCGGACGATGCACAGCACCGGGCCGAAGATCTCTTCCTTGTAGATGCGCATCTGCGGGGTCACGCGGTCGAACAGCGTGCCGCCGACGAAATAGCCGTCCTCGTTGCCCGCGACGCGGTAGCCGCGGCCGTCCACCACCAGTTCGGCGCCGGCGGCGACGCCGTCGTCGATGTAGCCGACCACCTTGTCACGCGCGGCGGCGGTGACCAGCGGGCCCATGTCCAGGCCGCAGCTGGTGCCGGCCCCGATCTTCAGGCCCTTGATCTGCGGGACGATCTTCTCGACCAGCGCATCGGCGATCTGGTCGCCGACGCAGACGGCGACGGAGATCGCCATGCAGCGTTCGCCGCAGGAACCGTAGGCGGCGCCCATCAGCGCGCTGACTGCGTTGTCGAGGTCGGCGTCGGGCATCAGCACGGCGTGGTTCTTCGCGCCGCCGAGGGCCTGCACGCGTTTGCCGCGCTTGGCGCCTTCGCTGTAGATGTATTCTGCGATCGGCGTGGAGCCGACGAAGCTGATGGCCTTGACCTCCGGCGCTTCGATCAGCGCGTCCACCGCTTCCTTGTCGCCGTGCACGACGTTGAGCACGCCCTTGGGCAGGCCGGCGCGCTGCAGTAGTTCGGCGATCAGCAGGGTGGAGCTGGGATCGCGCTCGGAAGGCTTGAGGATGAAGCAGTTGCCGCAGGCGATGGCCAGCGGGTACATCCACAGCGGGACCATCGCCGGGAAGTTGAACGGGGTGATGCCGGCGACTACGCCGAGCGGCTGGAAGTCGCTCCAGGCGTCGATGTTCGGGCCGGCGTTGCGGCTGTACTCGCCCTTGAGGATTTCCGGGGCGGCGCTGGCGTATTCGACGTTCTCGATGCCGCGCTTGAGTTCGCCGGCGGCGTCCTCGAGGGTCTTGCCGTGCTCTTGGCTGATCAGCTCGGCGATCTTCGCCTCGTTCTGCTCCAGCAGTTGCTTGAAGCGGAACATCACCTGGGCGCGCTTGGCCGCCGGGGTGTTGCGCCAGGCCGGAAAGGCGGCCTTGGCGGCGTCGATGGCCTGCTGCACGGTGGCGCGGCTGGCGAGCGGCACCTTGTGGATGGCTTCGCCGGTGGACGGGTTGAAGACGTTGGCGGTGCGGCCGGTGTCGGTGACGAATTCACCGTTGATCAGGTGCTGGATGTGGCTCATGTCCGGTTCTCTTGTTAAGGCGTGTAGGTCGCGGGGCCAGAGCCCCGCGTCGCTCCGCAAGGGCGTTCACGCGTTTGCGAGGGGGTGGTTGCGGGGCGTGCTGGTCGCCCCGCCCTGGGAATCAGGCGACGCTGTTCAGCGCGTCGCCGACGGCGCTCATCAAGCGGTCGAGGTCTTCCGGCTTGGCGTTGAAGGTCGGCCCGAACTGCAGGGTGTCGCCGCCGAAGCGCACGTAGAAGCCCTCTGCCCAGAGCTTCAGGCCGATCTCGTAGGGACGCACGATGGCGTCGCCGTCACGCGGGGCGATCTGGATCGCGCCGGCCAGGCCGCAGTTGCGGATGTCTACCACGTGGCTGGCGCCTTTCACTCCGTGCAGCGCCTTCTCGAAGTGCGGCGCCAGTTCCAGCGACTGCTGGATCAGGTTTTCCTTGGCCAGCAGCTCCAGCGAGGCGAGGCCGGCGGCGCAGGCTACCGGGTGCGCGGAGTAGGTGTAGCCGTGGCCGAATTCCACCGCGTAGTCGGGCGTGGCCTGACCCATGAAGGTCTGGTAGATCTCGCGACTGGCGATCACCGCGCCGAGCGGAATGGCGCCGTTGGTGATCTGTTTGGCGACGTTCATGATGTCCGGGGTAACGCCGAAATACTCGGCGCCGGTGGCCTTGCCCATGCGCCCGAAACCGGTGATCACTTCGTCGAAGATCAGCAGGATGTTGTGGGCGTCGCAGATTTCGCGCAGGCGCTGCAGGTAGCCGGTGGGCGGCACGATGACGCCGGCCGAGCCGGACATCGGCTCGACGATCACCGCGGCGATGTTCGAGGCGTCGTGCAGTTCGATCAGCTTGAGCAGCTCGTTGGCCAGCTCCACGCCGCCGGTCTGCGCCATGCCGCGGGTGAACGCCATGCCGGGCTGCAGGGTGTGCGGCAGGTGGTCGGCATCCATCAACTGGCCGAACATCTTGCGGTTGCCGCCGATGCCGCCGAGCGCGGTGCCGGCGATGTTCACCCCGTGGTAGCCACGGGCGCGGCCGATCAGCTTGGTCTTCGCCGGCTGGCCCTTCAGGCGCCAGTAGGCGCGCGCCATCTTCACCGCGGTGTCGGCGCACTCGGAACCGGAGTTGGTATAGAAGACGTGGTTGAGTTCGCCCGGCGTCAGCTCGGCGATCTTCTCGGCGAGCTGGAACGACAGCGGGTGGCCGTGCTGGAAGCCCGGCGAGTAGTCGAGCGTGCCGAGCTGTTTGGCCACGGCTTCCTGGATTTCCTTGCGCGTGTGCCCGGCACCGCAGGTCCACAGGCCGGAGAGGCTGTCGTAGATCTTGCGGCCCTTGTCGTCGAACAGGTAGCTGCCTTCGGCACCGACGATGATCCGCGGGTCCTTCTGGAATGCGCGGTTGGCGGTGAACGGCATCCAGTGGGCGTCGAGCTTCAGCTGGCTGGCCAGGGGCGGAGTGGCGGTCTGCGGCATGTTCATCGGCGAATCCTCGCGAAGGCGGACAGGGAGTCGTAGCAGCGGCGGCTGGCTCGCCTCTACGGAATAGCACTTGCCGGCGACAGTGACACGCGCATAGATTCTCTAAAATCCGATTATTCCTATCTTCGGTTTACCAACTGCTAAACAATTACAGCCCCCTGCAAAAGCCCCGGTGCGCGCGGCGCACCCTACGCAAGAGAGCCTCGCATGAGCATTCGCCGCCCCGACCCGCTGGCCCAGGTCAGCGACTTCGATATCCGTCTGCTCAGGCTGTTTCGCAGCGTGGTGGAATGCGGCGGCTTTTCCGCCGCCGAGGGTGCGCTCGGCATCGGCCGTTCGGCGATCAGCCAGCAGATGAGCGATCTGGAACAGCGCCTCGGCCTGCGTCTGTGTCAGCGCGGTCGCGCCGGCTTCGCCCTGACCGAAGAAGGCCGCGAGGTCTACCAGGCGTCGCAACAGGTGCTCAGCGCGCTGGAAACCTTCCGCACCGAGGTCAACGGGCTGCACCGCCACCTGCGCGGCGAGCTGAACATCGGCCTGACCGACAACCTGGTCACGGTGCCGCAGATGCGCATCACCCACGCCCTCGCCCGGCTCAAGGAGCGCGGCCCGGACGTGCGCATCCAGATCCGCATGATCCCGCCCGGCGAAGTCGAGCAGGGCGTGCTCGGCGGCAGCCTGCACGTCGGCGTGGTGCCGCAGGCCGGCGCCCTGCCCGGCCTGGAATACCTGCCACTGTACAGCGAACGTTCGCAGCTCTATTGCGCGGTGGGCCACCCGCTGTTCTACGTCGACGACGATGCGCTGGAAGAGCGCCGCCTGAACGACCAGGACGCCATCGCGCCGACCTTCCGCCTGCCCACCGAAATCCAGGCGCACTACGGCGCGCTGAACTGCAGCGCCAGCGCCTCGGACCGCGAGGGCATGGCCTTCCTGATCCTCACCGGGCGCTACATCGGCTATCTGCCCGACCACTACGCGAGGCAGTGGGTGCAGCAAGGCCGCCTGCGGGCGCTGAAACCGGGGACGCGCTTCTACGACCTGAGCCTGGCGTCGGTGACGCGCAAGGGCCGCCGCCCGCACCTGGTGCTGGAGAGTTTTTTGGAAGCGCTCGACGCGACGGGCTGAACGGACGCTGTGCGGGTGCGCCGCCAACCCCTCGGCGCGTCATTTCGGTGCACAGGGAACGCTCGCCGGCGTCGACGCGAATCCAGCGCTGAAGCGCGATCCTTTTCACAAGCAATTGATTCAATTAGAAAAATAAAAACTTGAAGACGTCACCCGGGAACAAAACCTGGGCACATGGTCAGCTTTTTGCTTCAGGCAGACGCCCGCCACCGGGCCACTGCCACCTATCGAGTCCCGCATGAACGCCGAATCCGAAAACGCCCCCGATCTGATTTACGGACTGGAAGACCGCCCGGCACCCGTCGCCGCCGTGTTCGCCGCCCTGCAACACGTGCTGGCGAGCTTCGTCGGCATCATCACGCCGCCGCTGGTGATCGGCTCGGTGCTCGGCCTCGGCGCCCACCTGCCGTATCTGATCAGCATGGCGCTGATGGTCTCGGGCGTCGGCACCTTCATCCAGGCGCGTCGCCCGTTCGGCATCGGCGCCGGGATGATCTGCCTGCAGGGCACCAGCTTCGCCTTCCTCGGCGCGGTGCTGTCCGCCGGCTTCATCGTCAAGAGCCGCGGCGGCAGCCCGGAGGACATCCTCGCGATGATCTTCGGCGTGTGCTTCTTCGGCGCCTTCGTGCAGATCGTCCTCAGCCGCTTCATCGGCCGGCTGCAGCGCCTGGTCACCCCGCTGGTGACCGGCATCGTCATCACCCTGATCGGCGTCAGCCTGATCAAGGTCGGCGTCACCGACCTCGGCGGCGGCTTCAACGCGCCGGACTTCGGTGCCCCACGCAACCTCGCCCTCGGCGCGCTGGTACTGGTCACCATCATCCTGCTGAACCGTTCCAACCGTCCCTGGGTGCGCCTCTCGGCGATCATCATCGGGCTGGCGATCGGCAGCCTGGCCGCCTGGTTCAGCGGCAAACTGGTCCCGCAGCCGTTGCCCGAGCTGCCGCTGATCAGCCTGCCGATCCCGTTCCGCTTCGGTTTCGCCTTCGACTGGACGGCGTTCCTTCCGGTCGCGCTGATCTACGTGATCAGCACCATCGAAACGGTCGGCGACCTGACCGCCAACTGCATGCTCTCGCGCAAGCCCATCGAAGGCCCGAGCTACGTGCAGCGGCTCAAGGGCGGCGTGCTCGGCGACGGCGTCAGCTGCCTGCTGGCGGCCACCTTCAGCGCCTTCCCCAACACCACCTTCGCGCAGAACAACGGGGTCATCCAGATGACCGGCGTGGCCAGCCGCCATGTCGGCCTCTACATCGGCGCGATCCTCTTCGCCCTCGGCCTGTTTCCGCTGCTGGGCGCGGTACTGCAGCAGATTCCCAAGCCGGTGCTCGGCGGCGCCACCCTGGTGATGTTCGGCAGCGTCGCCGCCGCCGGCATCCGCATCCTCGCCCGCGCGCCGCTGGACCGCCGCAGCATGCTGATCATCGCCGCCTCGTTCGGCGTCGGCCTGGGCATCGCCGCGCAGCCGACGCTGCTGCACGAGTTGCCGAAGATCGTGCAGAACCTGTTCGACTCGGCGATCACCTGCGGCGGCCTGACCGCGATCATCCTCAGCCTGGTGCTGCCCCTGGAGCGGACGAGCACACCGGTCCGGGCGATCGAGCCCGGCGTGGAAACCCCCGAATCGCCCTGAGCGTGACCTTCTCCTTTTTGGTTGACCTGACCGCCCCTTCTCGCGAGGGGCTTTTTTTCACCTGGCGAGACGCTCGATACGCGCCCGCGAACGCCCCGGAAAAAGGCAAGCACGACGCCGCCACGCACCGCGATCGGGCAGGCCTCGGCAATTTTCAGGATTATCGTTTCGCAGGCTTGTCTCGCGCCGATCTGTGGAGTATCTGTTCTCCCGCCCAAGCTGACTCACCGGATAGGTAATGACCGCCGATACCCCCGCCGTGACCGCGCCGTCCAACGCAAAGCCCGCCGGTCGCATCCGCCAGAAGAACGAAGAAACCATCCTCACGGCCGCCACCGAAGAATTCGCCCGGCACGGTTTCAAGGGCACCAGCATGAACACCATCGCCCTGCGCGCGGGGCTGCCCAAGGCCAACCTGCATTACTACTTCAGCAACAAGCTGGGGCTGTACATCGAGGTGATGCGCAACATCCTCGAACTCTGGGACGGCACCTTCAGCCACCTGCGCGCCGAGGACGACCCGAGCACCGCGCTGGCCAACTACATCCGCGCCAAGATGGAATATTCGCGACGCGAACCGCTGGCCTCGAAGATCTTCGCCATGGAAGTGATCAGCGGCGGAGCCTGCCTGTCCGAGCACTTCAGCCAGGACTACCGCGACTGGGTACGCGGCCGCGCCGCGGTGTTCGAGGCGTGGATCGCGCAGGGCAAGATGGACCCGGTCGACCCGATCCACCTGATCTTCCTGCTGTGGGGCAGCACCCAGCACTACGCCGACTTCTCCAGCCAGATCTGCAGCCTGATGGGCCGCAAGAAGCTCACCCGCGACGACTTCGCCGTCGCCACCGAGAACCTCATCCACATCATCCTCAAGGGCTGCGGCCTGACGCCGCCGAGCGCCTGATCCGGCCGCGCAACCGCCCACAGAATCTGTGCACAAAAATGTGCATAACACAGGGACAGGCGCACCGATCCCGCGCCTCGCGGGGCTTCGCCGGCGCTGCTCAAAAAATCGCCAACGGCTTGGGGTGCGACAGTACAACCCACTGACTTTATTGGTTTTTCCTGCTTGACAGCGGCGCCATGCGGGTTTTTCGCAGCTGCCGTGGCAGGCTGCCGCAGAGGCGATCCCCGCCAGCCGCGAACCTGTGGGTAAGTCTGCGGACAACCGCCTGGAAAGCAGGCCCGGCAAGGACTGCAGCGCCCCACCCTTCACCCCGTTTTCCGGAGTTGCCATGAGTCGTCCGCTGCGCATCCATTCCCCCGCCGTGTACTACTTCGACATGGTCTGCCGCTCGCGCTCAATCCGCGAGGCGGCGCGCCAGCTGAACGTCGCCTCCTCGGCGGTCAACCGGCAGATCCTCAAGCTCGAACACGAGCTCGGCGTGCCGCTGTTCGACCGGCTGCCCGGCGGCCTGCAACTGACCAGCGCCGGCGAAACCCTGGCCCGCCACGTCAAGCTGGTGCTGCAGGACGCCGAGCGCGCGCGCTCCGAACTCGACGCCATGCAGGGGCTGCGCACCGGCCACGTGGAGATCGCCACGGTGGAAGGGCCGACCGTCGACCTGCTGCCGAACCTGCTGATGCGCCTGCGCGAGCGCTACCCACGGGTCACCGTCGGCGTCACCACGCTCGGCTCCACGGCGATTCCCGAGGCGGTGATCAGTGGCGCGGCGGACATCGGCCTGGCCTTCGCCCTGCCGCGCACCACCGACCTCAACCAGATGGCGGTGGGCCATTTCCGCCTCGGCGCGCTGGTGGATGCCGCGCACCCGCTGGCCGGACGCAAGGACGTCAGCTTCGCCACCTGCGCCGAGCACACGCTGATCCTGGCCAAGAGCGAGCTGTCGATCCATCACCTGCTCAAACCGATCCTCGCCCGCCACGCCCAGCGCCTGCGCCCGGTGATCGAGTCGAACTCGGTCGAACTGTCGCGGCAGCTGGTGCGGCGCGGCATGGGCGTGGCGTTCCAGACCCGCATCGGCGTCGAGGCCGACCGCCACAGCGGCCTGCTCCAGCACCTGCCGCTGAACGACAACGGCGGCGTGTTCAGCGACCTCGGCGTCTACGTGCGCAGCGGCCGCTACCTGCCGGTGGCGGTGGACGCCTTCGTCCGCGCCCTGGGCGAGGAGATCGCTCAGCTCGAACGGGCCGAGGCGCAGGAAATCGAGGCGCAACGCGGCTGACTTCCGCCACCGCAACACCGCCCGGTGGATCGGTGGAGCGTGATCCACCCTACGGAACCGCTCCCCTCTCCCATTCATGGGAGAGGGGCCGGGGGAGAGGGCCGGAAGGCTGCGAGCCGCGTCCTTACCCTCCCTGAGCACGAAGGGTAGATGATGCTTTTTCATCCACCGCAGCGTCCGGTGGATCGGTGGAGCGTGATCCACCCTACGGAACCGCTCCCCTCTCCCATTCATGGGAGAGGGGCCGGGGGAGAGGGCCGGAAGGCTGCGAGCCGTGTCCTTACCCTCCCTGAGCACGAAGGGTGGATGACGCTTTTTTCATCCACCGAAACACCGTCCGGTGGATCGGCGGAGGGTGATCCACCCTACGGAGCGCTCTCGTGCAGGATGGCGATGGCCGATGCCGTTTTGGCATCGGGGCAGGCGTAATTCTCTTCTTGGGAGCATCAGCGGGCGCGCCGTATGCTCGGGCCAACCTTGGAGATAGCGCATGCCCACCTCACTCAACGCCCGCGACCTGCCCGCCACCAGCCTGCCCATCATCGACCTCTCCGGCGCCGAATCCGGCGACCCGCGGCGCCTGGCCGAAATCGCCGCCGAGATCGGCAGCGCGTGCCGCGACAAGGGCTTCTTCTACGTCGTCGGACACGGCATCGACCCGGCGTTGCAGGCGGCGATGTTCGAGCAGTCGCGGCAGTTCTTCGCCCTGCCGGAGGCGGACAAGCTGGCGCTGCACAAGGCCAACTCCAGCGCCAACCGCGGCTACGAGCCCTTGCGCGGCCAGGTGCTGGAGGCCGGCACTCCGCCGGACCTGAAGGAAGGCTTCTACATGGGCCCGGAGCTGGGTGCGGAACATCCCGCCGTGCAGGCCGGGCGCTTCAACCACGGGCCCAACCAGTGGCCGCAGGCGCTGCCGGAATTCCGCGAGGTGAACCTGCGCTACCTCGAGGCGGTGAGCGACCTGGCGCAGCGGTTGATGGGCCTGATGGCGCTGTCGCTGGGGTTGCCGCACACGCATTTCGACGACTACTGCCGCGACCCGCTGACCACCCTGCGCCTGCTGCACTACCCGCCGCAGCCGGCCAATGCCGCGCCCGGCGAGAAGGGCTGCGGCGCGCACAGCGACTTCGGCGGGCTGACCCTGCTGCTGCAGGACGGCAGCGGCGGCTTGCAGGTCTGGGACAAGGTCAACGGCGAATGGCTGTCCGGCACGCCGGTGCCGGGCGCCTACGTGATCAACCTGGGCGACATGATCGCGCGCTGGACCAACGACCGTTACCACTCGACGCTGCACCGGGTGATCAACACCAGCGGCGGCGAGCGCTACTCGATCCCGTTCTTCTACAGCGGCAACCCCGACCACCTGGTGGAGTGCCTGCCCGGCTCCGACGAGCCGCCGCGCTACCCGGCGGTGACCGTCGAGGAACACCTGCGCGAGATGTACCGGCGCACCTATGCCTGAGTGCGCTCACGTCGTCCTGATCCACGGCGCCTGGGCCGGCGGCTGGGTCTGGGACGGCCTGCTGCCGACCCTTCGCGACGCCGGCTACCGGCCGCATGCGCCGGACCTGATCGGCAACGGCGCCGATGCCGTGGCGCCCGGCGAGGTCACCCTGGAAGGCTATCGCGCACAGATCCTCGCGCTGATCGCCGCGCTGGACGGCAAGGTGCACCTGGTGGCGCATTCCGGCGGCGGGCTGACGGCCACCGCGGTGGGCGAAGCGGCGCCGGAGCGCATCGCCAGCGTCAGCTTCGTAGCCGGGATGATGCTGCCCAGCGGCCTGGGCTTCGCCGAACTCTGCGCGCAGCTGAGTGCGGAGGGCCAGGACGTCGCCGGCATCGGCCCGTACCTGCAAACGGTCGAAGGCGGCAGCTGGGTGCCGCCGCAGGCCGCGCGGGAAGTCTTCTTCCACGACGCGCCGGCCGAAGCCGCCCGGCGCGCCGCCGAACGCCTGGTGATGCAGCCCGACGGCGGTCGCCAGGCCAGCGTGCAGTGGAGCGCGGAACGCTTCGGCCGGCTGCCGCGTCTGTACATCGAAGCGCGCGCCGACCGCTCGGTGACGCTCGCCGCGCAACGGCGCATGCAGCAACAGGTGCCCGGCGCCCAGGTGGTCAGCCTGGCCTGCGGGCACGTCCCGCAGCTGGCCGCGCCGGACCACCTGGCCAGCGCGCTGCTGGGCTTCTTCGCGCAAACCGATTCGTTTCTTGCATGACCTACCGTTCTTCCTCCAGGAGTTCACCCCCATGACGCTCTCCCCGCTCAAAGCCGCGCTGCTCGCCGCCGGCCTGTTCGCCTTCGCCGGCACCTCCCAGGCCGCCGACAAGGTGCGCTGGTTGAACGACTGGCTGCCGGCCGGCGACAAGGCCGCGATCTACCTCGGCGTGCAGAAGGGCCTGTTCGCCGCCGAAGGCCTCGAGGTGGAAATCGGCAGCGCCCGTGGCGGCAGCGACGTGGTCACCAAGCTGGCCACCGGCAGCGCCGACTTCGGCTCCGCCAGCCTGCCGGCCCTGCTGCAGGCGCGCGCCCAGGGCGAAGTGCCGGTGGTGGCGCTGGCGCCGATCTACACGCGCCAGCCGGATGCGGTATTCACCACCGAGGACAGCGGCATCGCCAGTATCAAGGACCTGGTCGGCAAGCAGGTCGCCACGCCGACCTTCTCCGCCTCCAACGTGACCTGGCCGCTGGTGCTCTCCAACAACGGCATCGCCGCCGACGCCATCCCCCTGCTCAAGGTCGACCCGGGCGCGATGACCGCCATGCTCGCCACCGGCAAGGTGCAGGCCACGCTGAACTGGGTGACCGTGGCGCCGGGCTTCGAGAAGGCCCTCGCCGAAACCGGCAAGAAGCTGCGCGTGCTGCCCTGGTCGGACTACGGCTTCGACGGCTACGGCCTGTCGCTGATGGGCTCCAAACGCTTCGTCGACGCCCACCTGGACGTCGCCGAGCGCTTCGTCCGCGCCTATCAGAAGGCCGAGGACATGGCTGTCGCCGACCCGGCCGCCGCCGCGGCCGCGCTCAAGGCCATGGTCCCGGAAATCGACGAGGCGCAGGCCGAAGCCCAGTACCGCGCGTCGCTGCCGCTGATCGACAACCCGGTCAGCGAGAAGCTCGGCAAGAAGACCTTCGACAGCACGCTGCTCAACACCACCTGGGAGTGGGTGGCCAAGTCGCAGAACCTGCCGCTGGATACCCTCGACCCGGCCAGCGCCATCGACGGGCGCTTCTCCAAGTGAGCGAAACGCCCGCGGACGCCCGCCCGAGCCTGCGCTTCGAGCACGTCGGCCAGGTCTTCCCGGCCTCCGACGGCAGCCGGGTGGTGGCCCTGGAGGATGTCGATTTCAGCATCGGCCGGCACGAGTTCGTCGCCGTCATCGGCCCGTCCGGGTGCGGCAAGAGCACGCTGCTGCGGGTGCTCGCCGGGCTGGTCAGGCCGACTTCCGGGCAGGTGCAGATCTACGGCCTGCCGGTGAACGGCCCGCGCGAGGAGATCGGCATCGTGTTCCAGAAGCCGACGCTGCTGCCCTGGCTGAGCATCGCCGACAACGTCACCTTCCCGATGAAGCACAAGTACGGCCGGGTGACGCCGCAGGAGCGCCAGCGTGCCGGCGAGTTGCTGCAGATGGTCGGCCTCGCCGAGTTCGCCGACAAACGCCCGGACGAGCTGTCCGGCGGCATGCAGCAGCGCGCGGCGATCGCCCGGGCGCTGCTGCACGATCCGGAAATCCTGCTGATGGACGAGCCGTTCTCGGCACTCGACGCGCTGACTCGCGACGAGATGAGCCTGGAGCTGCTGAACATCTGGACGCAGCGGCCGAAGACCGTGCTGTTCATCACCCACTCGATTCCCGAGGCGCTGCTGCTGGCCGACCGCATCCTGGTGATGTCGGCGCGACCGGGGCGAGTGCGCGAGATCATCGAGGTCGACCTGCCGCGCCCGCGGTCCCTGGAAACCCTGACGGAGCCGCGCTTCCATGAGCTCGCCAACCACATCCGCCGACAGGTCTTCTCGCGTGTCGTCGGGCTCTAGGATGAGCGCACGCTGGAAGGACGGGCTCGCCCCGCTGTGCGCCTTCATCGCCCTGCTCGCGCTCTGGGAAGCCGCCTGCCGGCTGTTCGCCATTCCCGGCTTCGTGCTGCCCTCGCCCAGCGCCATCGCCGCTGCCGCCGGCAAGGTCGCGCCGGGCACCTGGGCCGGGCACATCGGCGCCACGCTGAAGGTCAGCCTGCTCGGCTACGGGCTGTCGATCCTGGTCGGGATTCCGCTGGCGATCGCGCTGTCAGCGTCGAAGGCGCTGTCGCGCACGCTCTATCCGCTGCTGGTGGTGGTGCAGTCCACGCCTATCGTGGCGGTGGCGCCGATCATCGTCGTGGTGCTCGGCGCCAGCGACCTGCCACGGGTGTTCATCACCTTCCTGATCGCCTTCTTCCCGATCGTGGTGTCCACCGTCACCGGCCTGCAGGCGACACCGGCCGAGCTCATCGAACTGTCGCAGTCGCTCGGCGCCAGCCGCCTGCGCGAATACCGCAACATCCGCCTGCCCTACGCCATCCCGCACATCTTCGCCGCCCTGCGCATCTCCATCACCCTGGCGGTGATCGGTGCGGTGGTCGCCGAATTCGTCGCCGCGGAGAACGGCCTGGGCTACTTCATCAACTTCTCCACCTCGTTGTTCCAGGTCCCGCAGGCGTTCGCCGCGCTGATGATGCTGGTGCTGATCAGCCTGATCCTGTTCCAGCTGGTCGGCCTCGCGCAGCGCCTGCTGTTCGCCTGGAGCCTGCCCAAGAAGAGCCCATGACATGACCGATCACGAAACCCTGCTGCGCAAAAGCTTCGACGTCGCCCGTCGCGCCCACGAGAACGGCACCCACCCCTTCGGCGCGATCCTGGTCGACGCCGATGGCAAGGTGCTGATGGAACAGGGCAACGCCTACCTGCCCGACCATGACATGACCGGCCACGCCGAACGCGTGCTGATGACCCGCGCGAGCACCACCTACAGCCCGGAATTCCTCGCCAACTGCAGCATGTACACCTCCGCAGAACCCTGCGCGATGTGCGCCGGCGCGGCCTACTGGGCGGGCCTGGGACGGGTCGTCTACGGCCTCTCCGAAGCGCGCCTGAAACGCATCACCGGCAACCACCCGGAAAATCCGACGCTGGACCTGCCATGCCGCGTGGTGTTCGACGCCGGCCAGCGCAAGGTCGAGGTGATCGGCCCACTGCTCGAGGAAGAGGGCGCGGAGCTGCACGACGGCGTGTGGTGATCGGCCGCACCGAAAGACGACGTCTCGCTCCGCAATGGTGCGACGACTTATCATATGGCCGACCTTCGCGTCGGCCTTCTTATTGCACTGAAAAGCCGCCTGGCTTCCCGGCCAAGCTTGCCGGACGCCGCAGAAGCGTGCGCCGAGCACCGTTCTGCTGGCCTTTTGACAAAACTTGACCCACTGGCCAGGTTTTTGCTTTCGACAAGCCCATCCCGCTTCCCATTGGATACGCCATGTCCTTCGACACCGCTTCCACCCCGCGCCTGCAGATGCGTGGCATCACCAAACGCTACCCCGGCACCGTGGCCAACGACCGCGTCGAGCTGAGCATCCAGCCCGGCGAGATCCGCGCGTTGCTGGGCGAGAACGGCGCCGGCAAGAGCACGCTGATGAAGATCATCTACGGCGTCACCCAGCCGGACGAGGGCGAGATCATCTGGCATGGCGAACCGCTGAAGATGCGCGATCCGGCGCAGGCGCGCGGGCTCGGCATCGGCATGGTGTTCCAGCATTTCTCGCTGTTCGAGACGCTCAGCGTGGCGGAGAACATCGCCCTGGCGATGGGCGCCGCGGCCGGCACGCCGAAGCAGCTGGAGCCGCGCATCCGCGAGGTGTCGCAGCGCTACGGCATGGCCCTGGAGCCGCACCGCCTGGTGCACAGCCTGTCGATCGGCGAACGCCAGCGGGTGGAAATCGTCCGCTGTCTGATGCAGGACATCAAGCTGCTGATCCTCGACGAGCCGACCTCGGTGCTCACCCCGCAGGAGGCCGACGAGCTGTTCGTCACCCTGCGCCACCTGGCGGCGGAGGGCTGCAGCATCCTCTTCATCAGCCACAAGCTCGGCGAAGTGCGCGCGCTCTGCCAGAGCGCCACCGTGCTGCGCGGCGGCAAGGTGTCCGGCCACTGCGTGCCGACGGAATGCTCGGACATGGACCTGGCGCGGCTGATGGTCGGCGCGGCGGAAGGCCTGGAAGCGAGCTACCCGAAGGTCCACGGCGGCCTCACCCGCCTGCGCGTCGACGACCTCAACTGGCACAACGCCGACCCGTTCGGCACCTCCCTGGCGCAATGCCGCCTGGAAGTGCGCAGCGGTGAGATCGTCGGCATCGCCGGGGTCGCCGGCAACGGCCAGGACGAACTGCTGGCGCTGCTCTCCGGCGAGGTGCGCCTGCCCTCCGCCGAACGCGAGCGCATCACCCTGGACAACCAGCCGGTGGCCAACCTCTACCCCGACGCGCGCCGCCAGCTCGGCCTGACCTTCGTCCCCGCCGAACGCCTCGGCCACGGCGCGGTGCCGGACATGAGCCTGGCCGACAACGCCCTGCTCACCGGCTTCCAGATGGGCCTGACCCGCGCCGGGATGATCAACCACGGCAAGGTGATGGCCTTCGCCGACAGGATCATCGCCGACTACGCGGTGAAGACCCCGGACGCCCACACCACCGCGCGCAGCCTGTCCGGCGGCAACCTGCAGAAATTCATCCTCGGCCGGGAAATCCTCCAGCAGCCGAAGCTGCTGGTGGCGGCGCACCCGACCTGGGGCGTCGACGTCGGCGCCGCAGCGGCGATCCACCGCGCGCTGATCGCCCTGCGCGATGCCGGCGTGGCGATCCTGGTGATCTCCGAAGACCTCGACGAACTGTTCCAGATCAGCGACCGCATCGGTGCGCTGTGCAGCGGTCGCCTGTCGCCGCTGGCCGAAACCGCGCAGACCACGCCGGTGGAAGTCGGCCGCTGGATGGCCGGCGAATTCGAACCCGTAACCCACGCCTGACGAGACCGACCCATGTTGCTATCCCTAGAACCTCGCGGTCGCCAGTCCCGCGCCATGCTCTGGCTGTCGCCGCTGCTCGCCGGCGTGCTGACCCTGGCCAGCGGCGCCCTGCTGTTCGCCATCCTCGGCCATCCGCCGCTGGAAACCTTCAAGGTGCTGCTGATCGACCCGGTCTCCGACTTCTACGGCGTCTCCGAGCTGCTGGTGAAGGCGCTGCCGATCCTGCTCTGCGCGCTCGGCCTGGCGGTGGCCTACCAGGCGCGCATCTGGAACATCGGCGCCGAAGGCCAGTTGCTGATCGGCGCCCTCGCCGGCAGCGCGCTGGCGGTGCACATCATCGACTGGGAAAGCCGCTGGGCGCTGACCCTGGTGCTCGCCGCCGGCACGCTCGCCGGCGCGGCCTGGGGCGGCCTGGCCGCCTGGCTGCGGACGCGCTTCAACGCCAACGAAATCCTCACCACCATCATGCTCAACTACATCGCCCTGAACCTGCTGCTGTTCTTCGTGCACGGACCGCTGAAGGACCCGGCCGGCTTCAACTTCCCGGAATCGGCGACCTTCGGCGATGCCAGCCGGCTGCCGGCGGTGTTCGAGGACGGCCGCGTCCACGCCGGCCTCTACTTCGCCCTGCTGGCGCTGGTGGCGGTGTGGGTGCTGCTGCAGAAGAGCTTCGTCGGCTTCCAGATCAAGGTGCTCGGCCTGGACAAGCGCGCCGCCGGCTTCGTCGGTTTCCGCGAGCGCCGGCTGGTCTGGCTGGCGCTGCTGATCAGCGGCGGCCTGGCCGGCCTGGCCGGGGTCGGCGAGGTCACCGGGCCGATCGGCCAACTGGTGCCACAGGTGTCGCCGGGCTACGGCTACGCGGCGATCACGGTGGCCTTCCTCGGACGCCTGAACCCGATCGGCATCCTCTTCGCCGGCCTGCTGATGGCCCTGCTCTACCTCGGCGGAGAGAACGCTCAGATGGCCGCCAACCTGCCGCAATCGATCACCCAGCTGTTCCAGGGCATGGTGCTGTTCTTCCTGCTCGCCTGCGACGTGCTGATCCTCTACCGCCCACGGCTGAAGCTGAAATGGGCCAAGCGCGCGGCGCTGCAGAAGGCCGCCGCGTGATGCGCCTGCCCGTCGCCCCTTACGAATTCGCGGAGTAACCATGGACATCGACCTGCTGACCAATATCTTCTACGCCATGGTGCGCACCGGAACGCCGCTGCTGCTGGTCGCCCTCGGCGAGCTGGTGTGCGAGAAGAGCGGCGTACTCAACCTCGGCCAGGAAGGCATGATGCTGTTCGGCGCGGTGATCGGCTTCATCGTCGCCTTCTCCAGCGGCAGCCTCTGGCTCGGCGTGCTGTGCGCCTGCCTGGCGGGCGTACTGCTCTCGCTCCTGTTCGCCTTCGTCGCCCTCGGCCTGTCGTCGAACCAGGTCGCCACTGGCCTGGCGCTGACCATCTTCGGCGTCGGCCTGTCGTCGTTCATCGGCGCCGCCTGGGTCGGCAAGCCCCTGGCCGGCTTCGAGCCGATCGCCATCCCGCTGCTCAGCGAAATCCCGCTGCTGGGCCGCATGCTGTTCGGCCAGGACCTGCTGGTCTACCTGTCGTTCGTGCTGTTCGCCCTGGTCGCCTGGGTGATCCTCAAGAGCCGCGTCGGCCTGATCATCCAGGCGGTCGGCGAAAACCCCAACGCGGCCAGCGCCATGGGCCTGCCGGTGTTGCGCGTGCGCACCCTGGCGGTGATGTTCGGCGGTGCCATGGCCGGCCTCGCCGGCGGCTACATGTCCCTCGCCTACACGCCGATGTGGGCGGAGAACATGACCGCCGGACGCGGCTGGATCGCCCTGGCGCTGGTGGTGTTCGCCAGCTGGCGGGTGTTCCGCGTGGTGCTCGGCGCCTGGCTGTTCGGCCTGGCCAGCATCCTCCACCTGGTAGCCCAGGGCATCGGCCTGGCGATCCCCGGCAACCTGCTGGCGATGCTGCCCTACGTGGCGACCATCGTGGTGCTGGTGGTGCTCTCCCGCGACGCGATCAAGACCCGCCTGTACGCGCCGGTGTCCCTCGGCCAGCCGTGGAAAGCCGGGCACTGACCGCAGCGCACACACCACCTCCACGTTCTGCCGGTGCGCGCGGCGCACCCTACGGATTTCCGACGCCAATGTAGGGTGGGTCGAGCTGCGGTCTCGCGCTGCGCGCCTCGATCCAACCTCCGGGACCGGCCGTAGGGTGCGCCATGCGCACCTTCGCCGGTCTGCCGGTGCGCGCGGCGCACCCTACGGATTTCCTACACCAATGTAAGGTGGCTCGAGCCGTCTCGCGCTGCGTGCCTCGATCCAACCTCCGGGCCGGCCGTAGGGTGCGCCATGCGCACCTTCGCCGGTCTGCCGGTGCGCGCGGCGCACCCTACGGATTTACGACGCCAATGTAGGGTGGGTCGAGCCGTCTCGCGCTGCGCGCCTCGATCCAACCTCCGGGGC
>NZ_DJTK01000084.1:0-167 GCF_002438225.1 Pseudomonas sp. UBA6310
GCCAGACGAAGGTGGAGTCGGTGTCGCCGTAGATCACCACGTGGCCCTCGGCTTCGATCAGCGCGCGGGTGCGGCGCATGATCTCGTGCCCGCGCAGGGTGATCGACGAGGCCAGGCGCGGGTCGAAGAAGCGGCAACCGCTGGAGCCGAGCACGCCGTAGAAGGCG